>NZ_JAQTUH010000002.1:300000-416377 GCF_028710345.1 Sulfuricurvum sp.
GAGTTCATGAACTGCTTCTTCTAATGTTTTTCTTGCTTTATAGATGCGATTGGTCGTCATTGCATCAAAACAATCGGCTATGGCTAAGATTTGTGACATGATTGGAATTTCATCACCAATCAATCCCAGAGGATAACCTGTTCCATCTGCACGTTCATGATGATAACGGATTATTTCAGCAATAGAAGCAAATATCTCCACTTTACTCAAAAGCTCATAACTCGCATTTACATGTTCTTCGATTAACTTTTTCTCTATCGGCTCTAACCTACCGGGTTTGAGTAATATGGAATCAGGTATCGCCACTTTTCCGATATCGTGGAGTGCCCCCGCACGGTAAATCTCCTCTTGTTGCTCTTCGCTCATCCCCATCTCTTTAGCGATCAGTCGTGAGTACTCTCCTACCCGTCTTCCATGTCCGGCAGTATAGTTATCACGTTGTTCGATCAACGATACGAGGGAGTAAAGATTTTGCTCATAAAGATCAATTTTTTCACTGATACGTCCATGTGCATTGCGATATCCCCAATATAAGCCGATTAGTCCGATTATCCAAATACAAATTACGAGGATTACATTAGGGCGGATTCCAGAGGCAAAAATTTCTTCGTATCGATCGAGTGGAATTTCAACCGACAATCCTCCACGAATATCACCGAGTTTATACCCTTGATTGGCGTGGCATTTCATACATTGTTGATCGATAAAAAACGGTTGCATGTAGTAGAGATTTCTTTTTGAAATCTCATAATGTTCTTTACGAGTAGTTTCGATCAGTTCTAGGGCATTTTTTTCCCATTTTTTTGGTTGGTTATTAGGATTGAGAAGCTTGAGACTGGTTAGATGCCCTTGGATACCGGAGTTTTGTGTATAGAGTTCTGAGATTTGTCGTAGCGCGTAAGCGGGGTTAAAGAGGGTAAGTTGTAAACCGTTAGTGGTATTGAGATCACGATTGGGGATAGTGAGATAGGGATTAGGTTGAGAATTGTTGTGATCGGCAACAACATAGACTCCCCCCTTGGAGGCTATCCATGAACGTAATGCAAGGTCTTTATTGATGCCGGTACGAGCTTCTAGAAGTGCCAATGACTCTATAAGACGATGCTTTTGGTAAACCATTATGGCAATAAAAATTGCTATTAAGACAGTCCATATAATGGATAATAAGATAAAAACCTTAGCAAGCTGTCGCTTTTCCAATAAAACTACCTTATACTATTAAGTATACGATAGTAACGCGATATTATTTAAACCACCCTTTGACTTTTTCAAAGGTTGATTCAAATAAAGATTCATGGGGTTTGGATTCAATCCCGAAACTCTCTTGAAGTTTTTGGAGAAGCTCCTCTTGTTCTCCTGTGAGACGATCTGGGTAGGTAAGGGTGATTTGGGCGATTAAATCCCCTTTGGCTCCTCTGCCGTGAACATCAGTGATTCCTTCGCCACGGAAGCGGTACTGTTGTTTATCTTTTGTCCCTCGCTCTAATTCTAGGGTCACCTCGCCATTGAGCGAGGGGATGGTGATATCTTCACCCAAAACTGCTTGGGTAAAAAATACCGGAACTTCGAGATAGACGTCATTGCCGTTACGGATAAAGTGGCTATCTTCTTCGACTTCAAATGTCACGTAGAGATCACCGCGTACACCGCTTTTACCTGTATTTCCACGACCTGAAACACGTAAACGGTTGCCGTTATCGATACCGGCAGGGACTTTTACGGTTACTTTTTCTTTGGCTTCAGTGTAGCTTTTACCTTTACAATCGGTACATTTTTCACTCGCCATTGTCCCTTCACCATGACATGCAGGACAGGTTTGGGAGAAGGTCATAAACCCTTGGCGCATGTAGACTTGCCCTTTACCGCCACATTGGCTACAAGTGGTTACTTTGCCATCTTTTGCCCCCGTACCTTTACACGTTTTACACGATGTTTTAGCGCTAAATGAGACCTCTTTTTCGCATCCGAAAACTGCCTCTTTAAAGCTGATACGCATCTCCACACCCATATCGAGCGGGAATTTGTCGCTTGGTGCGCGTGATTGACGACCTCGTCCACCACCCCCAAATCCATTAAACATCTCTTCGAAAATAGAGCCTAGATCATCAAATCCACCACTACTTCGACGACCACCGCCCCCTTGGAGACCCTCTTTCCCGTAGCGATCATAAATCGAGCGTTGTTGATCATCGCTGAGAACTTGGTAGGCTTCGTTACAGAGTTTAAACTTATGCTCTGCACTCTCATCACCTGGATTACGGTCGGGGTGGTAGAGTTTCGCCATACGGCGGTACGCTTTTTTAATCTCATCACCATTAGCATTTTTAGTGACTTCTAAAATTTCATAATAACTCAAATTTTCCACGAATTTACTCCGAAAAGACTATTTTTTTTGGAATTATACCATGAGAAAAAGAGTGTTAGCTTAATTGAGTCAAAGAGCATCAAGTTTTGATAAAAGAAGCAGAGAAATTTCGATAATCAAGAAGATAATTTTATGTAAAGAGATTTAAAATCGTAAATTATGGTAGTGTAGTACTAGAATTTATGGGAGTATAGGGTAGGAAATTAATTTTATCAATAGGCTATTTATTACAAGATCAAAAAATTATTTGATGTATCAATGCAATTTTATTGTATGAGTTTTGAGATTATTAGAGTACTCATAAAATGAAATTTTTAGTCTCATTGGCGTAGAATATACAACACTAAACATTTACGTGTTAATAAAGAAATAAAATGAAATACCGAATAATTAATTAAAGAGAAGCGATATGGAAGAAGAAAGTAATATTATCATCTACAATACCGCTGACGGCAAAGCTTCTGTTTCGCTCCTTACTAAAGATGGAACGGCATGGCTAAATCAAAATCAACTTGCCGAACTTTTTGTAACCTCTAAACAAAATATTAGTCTGCATATCATTAATATATTTGAAGAGGGAGAACTCGACGCGAATTCAGTTGTCAAGGATTACTTGACAACTGCCGCTGATGGCAAAAATTACTCCGTTTCTCATTATTCCCTTGAAATGATTTTGGCTATCGGATTTCGGGTGCGAAGTAAACGGGGAACACAGTTTCGACAATGGGCAGGTAAAAATCTAAGCGAGTATATGATTAAGGGCTTCGTGATGGATGATGAACGGCTCAAAAATCCTGACGGAAAACCAGACTATTTCGATGAACTTTTGGCACGTATCCGAGATATACGAGCTTCCGAAAAACGGTTCTATCAAAAAGTTAGAGACCTTTTTATGATTAGCCGTGATTATGATGCCAGCGACAAAGCAACTCAACTGTTTTACGCTGATGCTCAAAATAAACTCTTATTTGCCATTACGGGGCAAACTGCTGCCGAAATTATTGTCAATCGTGCGAATGCATCAGAAGCGAATATGGCACTTACCAGTTTCAAAGGTTCCATAGTCCGTAAGCAAGACATTTATACCGCAAAAAATTATCTCACAGAGGATGAAATCGATAGTTTGAACCGTTTTGTAGTGGTCTTTCTCGAAACCGCAGAACTCCGAGCAAAAAACCGTCAAGATGTGACAATGGATTTTTGGCGGGAAAATATCGACCGTATTATCGAATTTAATGACAAAGAAGTGCTCCAAGGGTATGGAAGTATCGGACATGAACAGATGAAAAAAATGGTTGAAAAAGTCTATGAGACCTTCAATGCAAAACGCAAAGCTATTGAGGCTATTGAAGCTGATGAACAAGACCTTGCCGAATTGAAACAGATTGAAGAGAAAGTAAAATCGCGATGAGTATCCAATCCGAAACAATCCCCGAAGGAAACTTTCTCATATAAATTGTATCGTATAGATGGTTTGGAACATCCTTTGCTACAATACGACTATGAAACGTTCCTTAGAGAAATTTAACACCCTTGTGGATGCATTGCAACAACTCCCCTCCATCGGTCAGAAATCGGCGACCCGTCTCGCGTACCATTTGGTAATGCACGATACGTTTGGTGCATTAAAACTCGCTCATGCTATCGAAAATGCGATTACCAGTCTCAAAAAATGCCGTTCATGCGGTGGGATTAGTGAGGATGAGATTTGCGAAATATGCAGTGATGAGCATCGTAATCATGAAATACTCTGTATTGTCGAGAATGCCAAAGAGATTTTGATGTTCGAGGAGAACGGACTTTTCGACGGTCGTTATTTTGTGCTTGGGTCTATCGAGGAGCTCGATATTGCCCATCTGCGCTCTATCGTCCAAAGCGGTATCAAAGAGGTGATTTTTGCTCTCACCCCCTCTATTTCGAACCAAGGGGTGATGCTTTACATCGAGGATAAATTACTCGATTGTGATGTTCGCTTTAGCCGTATCGCTCAGGGGGTTCCGACGGGGGTGAGTTTGGAAAATGTCGATATCCTCTCGCTTATAAAAGCGTTAGAAGATCGGGTGAGTATCTAAAGATTATCGGGTTTTCCGATGTGAAAGCCTTGGGCATAATCGATACCGAGTTGTTTGCATTTTGTGTATACCGCTTCATTACAGACGTATTCAGCTACTGTTTTAACATGAATTTTTTTCGCAAAATCGATAATCGTTTCTACGACAATAGCATGTTTCTCTTCGGTATCGATATTTTTGATCAACGAACCGTCAATTTTGATGTAATCAATGTTGAGTTTTAAAATATTTTCGAAACTCGAATATCCTGTACCAAAATCATCAATAGCTATTTTGGCTCCCATGGATTTCACTTGTTCAATAAAATGGGATACGATATCAAAATTCTCAATTCCTTCTGATTCTAATATTTCAAAAACTACCCTTTTTGCCGTCTTTGTCTCTTGAATGGAGTGTAAAATGAAGTTAACGGTAGATGGATTGGTTATGTCACTAATGGAAAGATTGATAGAGAAACTCTCGGAGCGGTTGGCAAACGCTTCACAGGATTGTTTGACAACACTTCGGGTGATTTCGGGGTAATGTTTGGTTTTTTGAGAAAGTTTAAGAAATGTGTTGGGATAAACAATCTTATGATCTTTGGTTTTTAATCGAACTAAGCTTTCGTATTTCGTAATCTCATTGGTCTCAAATGAGGCGATAGGCTGATAGTGACAAATAACATTTCCGGTTGCAACAGCATATTTAATCGTATTAGCCATTATGATATTATTTTCAAAATTTGTTTTTATTTGCTCATTTTCTTCGAAAAGAGATAGTGGTATTTTTTTCTCTTTTGACTGATGCAGGGCAATATCTGCAGAGATTAAATTTGCATGATTTCCATAAGCTAAACCGATAGAGGGGCGAATACTGATGGTTTGTTCATTAATGCTAAACGATTCGTCTTCTATTTTTAAAATCAGTAATTCCAGATGTTTGACGATATCTTCTAAACTAAATGATTTGTCGTAAATAAGTGCAAATTCATCACCGCTTAGGCGATACGTTAGATGATATTCATTTATAAAATTGGCAAATTGAATTAATATTTCATCTCCTGCTTTAATACCAAAAAAATCATTTATCTCTTTGAAATCATCAATATTGACGATGGCAATAGCGTTGATCAGTTGTGTTTGTAAATCTTCTTTGAGCTGATTGCGGTTTGGAAGATTGGTTAGAGAGTCATGATAAAATTGTTCTAACAACTCATTGGTTTTGTCACACACTTTTTCTTGGAGAAGGGAGTTAATCTCTTGTAGCTCTTTTGTAGCTTCATCAATTTTTGTTTGAAGGATGGAGTTGTCTTTTTTAAACATTTTTAGAAGATAGAGAATCGGAGAAAGCGATAGTAAAATAAGAAGTGCACCGGTCACTTCTTTGAGAGCAGCATTAAAAGATAGTGAACGTATAAGGGACAAATCAACATCTACTCCGATAACATACACTTTTCCTTTGTATGTTGTGTAGGGAATATAAATACTTCTAAATTCTCCCCATGCATCTTCAGTGAAGTCTTCATAAACAACATGTTTGGTGGTCAATGCTCTAAAAATGTGTTGGTTAGGTTCATAGATATCATAATATCGTGTGAGTTTCTTTCCTGTTTCAATCTCATCATCTGTGCCACTACTGGAGATAAAACGTAAATTTTTTTTCTGATCGAGTATCATCAGATAGATGTATTTAACACCAGACGCTTTTGCAAATTTGGAGAGAGCAATGATATTGTTCATATCTTCTGTTGCAGAAATTGAGGTTAGTGCTTGAGCACGATCGATGAAATCATCCCCAATAATTACCTGTGCTGCTATAGCAGTAGAGATAAGCTTTTCATCAATCGATTTTATAATGTTGTATTTTTGATTTTCGTAACTAAAAAACCCGTATCCGAAAATGACAAAAAAAGAAAAAACAATGGAGACGATGATTCTGTTTTTATGTAAAAATTGGAACAAGAATATCTCCTCACATCTATGAAATAAAATTAATTTTAATAAATCTTAATGATTATAATATGTTGGAGTAATGATGTCAAGCGGATTAAAAATTATTTTTTCCACGGTAGCATAAAGCGTTGCTCTTCAACTCCATGTATGACAAAATAAAGTTCATAATAGTGGTTGACGATAGTGGTAAAGATTTCCAAACTGTGTTGTGTCGTAGCAAATAAAATACACTCAGGGGGTTCTGATGGGGGTGAGTTTGGAAAATGTGGATGTTCTATCGCTCATACGAGCGTTAGAAGATAGAGTAAGTATTTAGGATGCAGGTTTTTCGATAATTTTCTCAGCTGTTCGTTGCAGTTTTATGAGTCCCGCACCAGTATAAACGTTACGAGGATTCCATAAAATCCATCCACAGCTTCCGAAATCTTCACTTGCGCGGATTTGGTCACGAATCTCTTTATCTCCGTAGATACGGCGATCAAAAGCGTAGTCTTTAAACGCTTGGAGCCAAGGTCGATAACACAATGGCGAGTTTGCCGATTTTGTTAATGCTTTATCGAGCGAATTTTTGACAATCTCATAGTTTGCTTTTACAGGATTCGGATAACCTGGGATTCCTGCGTTAAATCCTGATGGATAAAGCATCGGTGAGAGATAATCGACGAACGGAGCGAGGGCATCAACGCGTTGACCGATGTCGATGTCGGCATCATGCCAGCTGACGTAACCGAAAATATCGGCAGAGACAAAGACGTTATACGGTGTTAAGCGGGTACGCGCTGCTTCGAGGAATCCTGCGATTGCTTTTACACGGTTTGCTTGGGTGTTTTCAACCGAAAATTTGATTCCTTTGCGATCAGGGAAACGGACGTAGTCAAATTGCACTTCATCAAATCCTGCGGTTGCGGCATCAGCGGCGATATCGATTATGTATTTGTGTGCATCGGTACGGGAAGCATCAATCCAATAAAGTCCCTCTTTGTCTTTAAAGAGTGTTCCATCATCTTTTTTAACACCGTATTGAGGATATGCCGTAACAAATGGGGTGTCTTTAAAAGAGACGATACGCGCGATTACGTAAATCCCCTCTTTATGCAAGTCTGCAATAAAGCTTTTCATATCTTTGAATAAGATGATTTGTTGCGCACCGATTTTGTTAGCGATAGGGTTGGCTGTTTTAAAAGCGATTTGACCGCGATCCATTTTAACGTCGATAACGAGGGCATTGATTTCGGTAGAGCGGATAAGATTTTTAGCATTTCCCATAATTTTTCCACTGGTTGCACCGAAGCTGGATAGGTAGAGCGCTTTTGGGATAAAACGGTTCAAATACATTTTTCCGCCACTGGTATAAAATTTTCGTTCATACCCGACAGCGCGCACACCGATAAGTGATGCAGGTGGGACGCTAAAGCTTCCGTTGCTATCGGTGCGGTACTCTTTGTTTCCAGAGATAATTATGGCATCTTGGATAGGTTTAGAAGTGGCTTTGTCATAGACGGTGCCGGTAGTCATTGCACCCCAGCTTAAGCTTAGAGTGAGAGCCAATATTGCGAGTGCTTTCAATAGGTTTTCCTTGTGGAGTTTCAGTTGCGCAATAGTAGCAAAAAAAATGCCAAAAATGGGAGGTCTGAAGCGATTAAATGCTATTATTAATCTATCAATACCAAAAAGGTAATTATAAATATGTCATTTACGACTTTAGGGCTTAGCCCGCACCTTCTCGACACCCTAAATGAGATCGGATATACCGAACCGACACCGATCCAAAAAGAGGTGATTCCGATTGTATTACGAGGACGCGATATTCTCGGAGCGGCACAAACGGGGACAGGAAAAACGGCAGCGTTCGCCCTCCCGATACTCCATAAACTCATCAGTGCTAGTGATACAAAACAAAGCAGTGCCAGAGCATTGGTAATCGTCCCTACGAGAGAACTCGCCTCCCAAGTCGCCTCCGCGATTGAAACCTATGCGCAAGGGTTGGAGATTACAACAATTGCCCTCTATGGCGGAGCCAATATGGCACGTCAAGCCAAAGAGCTAGGGGAGGGGGTTGATATTATCGTTGCTACTCCGGGTCGTCTTATTGAGCTGAACAAACAAGGGCATATTCCGTTGTCTCGTATCGAGTTTTTGGTGTTTGATGAAGCCGATACCATTTTCGATATGGGCTTTATCCGCGAAGTGGGACAGATTATCGATCTTCTCCCCCTTAACCGTCAAAACATGCTTTTTTCAGCGACGATGACCCCTGCGGTGAAACAGTTGAGTGAAAAGATTCTTAAAAAACCGTTGTTAATCGAAATCGACAACCTCAAAGCTGCCGATATGACACTGCGTCAAGTGGTTCATCCAGTCGAAAAAGAGCGTAAAAAAGAGCTGTTGTCGTTTCTCATCGGTTCCAACAACTATCCTCAAGTCCTCGTCTTTACCCGTACCAAAGTTGAAGCCGATGAGGTAAGTGCCGATTTAGCGGCAAGTGGACTTAAAAACGTCGTCATCCACGGCGATAAAAAACACGGAGCGCGTGATCGTGCCCTCAGTGAGTTTAGAGAAGGGTCCGCCCGTATCCTCGTCGCTACCGATATCGCCGCACGAGGACTAGATATCGAGGGGCTAGACGTCGTTATCAATTACGATATCCCCCATATCAGTACCGATTATCTCCACCGTATCGGACGGACGGGTCGTGCAGGGAATGACGGACTCGCCATCACCCTTCTCTCCTCACAAGAGCATATCTCGTGGTCAAAAATTATCGCGATGCTCGGTAAAAACGTTGAGACTATTTTAGTTCCCGGATTCGAACCGCCAGCTGATAACGCACTCGTTAAAACACGAGGAAAAAGCCTCTCTAAAGATGCAGAGAAAAAGGGTAAAACAGAAGGTGCGTTCGGAAACAAACGTAAAAAAGCTCCCGTTCAGTCAAAATTTGCCACTAAACGTGGTCCTCGCATTGCGCGTGACGAACTTCCAGCTAAAAGCGACTCTTCAGCCAGAAGCAGTGCCTTCGGCAATGCTAAAAAACCTTCTCCTAAAAAATCGGGTGGACGGGGGAGATAACCCTCTCAACTATGATACAAATCTCCCACACCGTTAGTATCCAAGACTCTGAAATCGAGATAACCGCTATCCGCTCCCAAGGAGCTGGCGGGCAAAATGTCAATAAAGTCTCCACCGCGATCCACCTCCGTTTCGACATCAACTCCTCATCACTCCCTGATTTTTACAAAGAACGGCTCCTAGAGATCACCGATCACCGTATCACCAAAGAGGGTATCATCAACATCAAATCCCAAGAGTCACGCTCTCAAGAAGAGAATAAAGAAGCGGCATTGGAGCGGCTCAAGGAGCTTATCAAAAGCGTCACTATTGTTCAAAAAAAGCGTAAACCGACCAAACCGACTCGTAACTCACAGAAACGTCGGATGGACAGTAAGACGAAGCATGGGAATATTAAGAAGATGCGTGGGAAAGTTGATAAGGGGGAGGGGTAAGTAGCCTCACCACTTAAAAACATTACGCGGATAGAGCATTCTCCCCATCACAACCACACCAAATAGTATTCCGACATGACTCCAATCAAATGTGGCTCCGATTATCATAATAACTAAACAATAGAGTGCCATTACCGCTAAAAACCATCCGATGAGTAAAAGTATTAACAACGCTACGACACGGTATATCGTTCCGAGTGTATTGCTCATCGTTGCTCCTTTAACGCTGCTATGATTGCTTGGATTTGACGGCGGTGGATGAAGGTGTGCATGTACATAAACGAGTTCCAGTCGAAGTTGTTGAATGAGTAGAACCACGGATGGGATTTGGTCATTTTGGAGTGATGTTTTGGTAAATCGTTGAAAAAGGTTTTGTATTCATCGATAAAGGCTTTGAAATCATCGAGTGTACCGGAACGGTTGGCGAACGGTTTTACCCCTGCTATCGTAACTATTTCACTGTATTCTCTCTCCTGTGAGAGGGCGGTGATAACCTCCATCACTTTGCGTCCCGTGATGCAGAGGTGCTCGATCACCATGTTAAGGGAAAACTGGCGGGAATGATCTTCGATGGCGAAGGTTTTGTCGATAACGACTTGTTGTAGACGCTCCTCTTCACGCAACTTCTCCAAAAGAGAAATGATGATACGTGCTTCGCGCTTGAAAAGCCAAAAAGCGATTTGCCATGTAAAAAATGTCCTTACAAGTGGAATCAACAACAGCCGTATGAGTAAAAATTCTCCTCGCGGTAATCCGTCCCCCGGTTTTCCCTGTACCATATTAGCTCCTTACCCAATCAGATAGGTGCATGGTAGTATCAATCTTCTAAATTAAATCTTAAAATTAGTGTAAATACTCTAATTTATAAAATATTATTCGTATATGTACTCTAAATATGGTAGAATTTTCCCATGACAAAACCAAAAAAGATAACGACAAAAGAGCGGATTAAAAGGGCGGCAATAGAGCTGTTTAATGCCTATGACTCACTCTCTATCACGACCAACCATATCGCTAAAGCAGCGGGAATGTCTGCTGGAAATCTCTACTACCATTACCGTAATAAAGAGGAGATTATCCGAGAAATTTATTCGGATATATCACAGCAAATGGAATTATCAAAAAGTTTTGAAAAAATGGTTAGTTCCGATAACCCTTTGAGGGTATTGGATGAATCGCAAGAGCATTTTGGCGATCTGTTTTGGGAATACCGATTTTTTATGCGGGATGCTCCTGTGTTGATGGCTCTCGATAGTGAGTTAAAAAAGGTGTTCGTTGCTAATCAAGAGAAACGGATTATTCAGATAACAGGGCTAATTCGATTTCTTATCAGCGAAGAGATTTTAGAAAACATCGCTAAAGAGGATATTCCTCTGCGTGCTAAGCTCTATTGGTTCGTTACGGCATACTGGCAAGTGTTTGCCTCGATGGATGGTGAAGTGAGCCGTGAGTCGATACGGGAGACAAAAGAGACAATGTTTAAAATCCATATTGCCCCGTTTTTATCGGAGAAAGGGCGGGGGATGATTGGTGGATTGGAAGTCATCAACTCCATTTAGCTTTTTTAAACAAAAAAAAGTTACAATTTATCATTATCAATAATAAAAGGGTGTGTATGAAAGCAATAGGCGGAATTTTAGCGGCAGTTATCATTGGAGCAATCGTGATGATGTTCGCGGGGCATATGAACAGTGTCCCAACATTGGATGAGTCGGCAAAAGCCTCATGGGCGCAGGTACAAAACCAGTATCAACGTCGTGCCGATTTGATTCCGAATATTGTCGCTACGGTCAAAGGGTACGCCTCACATGAAAAAGAGGTTCTCGTCGGTGTTACTGAAGCGCGTGCCAAAGTGGGACAAATGAACATCACTCCGGCCGTTTTGAATGACCCTAAAGCATTTGCTGCGTTTGATAAGGCTCAGGGGGAACTTAGCAGTGCACTCTCACGGCTGATGGTGGTAAGTGAGCGTTATCCAGAGCTAAAAGCCGATAAAAATTTTATGGCGTTGCAGGTGCAGTTGGAGGGGACGGAAAATCGTATCACCGTTGCCCGTCGTGATTACATCCAGAGAGTACAAGTCTACAATCTTGAACTTCGTACGGTTCCGGGGCGTTGGGTAGCCGCAATCCTCTATCCCGATGCAACGGTAAAAGAGACCTTTAGCGCAGAGCCTCAGAGTCAAAAAGCACCAACCGTAGCGTTTTAATCGATGTTTCGGTTACTCATTTTATCCCTAGTTTTTATAGGGGTTTATGCTTTTGCGGAGCCGAAGTTTCCTGAACTCACGGGTCGGGTTGTCGATGAAGCGGGACTGCTTTCCAAAGCACAGGAACAGTCTCTCGCCGATATGTCGGGGACGATTGAACGTGACAGCACCGTACAGGTGGTGGTCGTTACTCTCAAATCACTCGATGGGTATGATATCGCTGAGTATGGCTATCAACTCGCCCGTTATTGGAAAGTGGGGCAGAGAGACGAAGACAACGGTATTTTAATCATGATTGCTCCGAAAGATCGAAAAGTACGGATTGAAATCGGTTATGGGTTGGAAGCGTTTATCACCGATGCCGAAGCGTATGAGATGATCCAATCAAAAATGCTCCCCCGTTTTAAAGAGAAAGATGTTTACAGCGGGATACGTGACACTATCGATGCCATCGGGACGATTGTTTCAAAAGAGTATCAGCATGATTACGGTGCTTATAAACCTGTACACATGAATACTTTTTATATTGTTGCTATTGCTTTGATTCCGTTTTTACTGATAGTATTTTTGGCGGGAACGTATTATTTTTCAAAACAAGTAACCATTGCTTTTAAATTGGTTGTTTCTGTCATTATTGGTGGAATAGCCGGATTCTTGGTATGGGCGTTTAGTCATATCATTATTATCAGTGGTATTGTTGCTCTGATTGTTGCGATAATTGCCTATTATTCCGATAAAAATACCGATTATGGGTCACTTATTACTGATTTAGGGGATAGTGCTGGCAATATAGGAAGCGGAGATTCCTTCGAGATATTTAGCGGTGGCGGTGGCGATTTCGGCGGAGCGGGTGCGAGTGCCGACATCGGAAGTGTATTGGATGGATTGGGGAGCTTATGAAACAGTTGAATGAAACGTTAAAAAATCAGATCAAAGAGGCAATTCAAAACGCCGAGAAAAACAGTTCTTGCGAATTTGTCGCGATTATTACCCAAAAAAGTAGCGATTATGGGATATATCCTTTTTTCGTATCGGCGTTGAGTGCGTTGTTGATTCCTCATTTGATGCTGTGGCTCACTGATTGGCTCACATTGGGGGATATTTTTCGCTTACAGATAGTGTTATTTATTGTATTGCTGATCGTAACCCGTTTGCCCCTCATCTCCAAACAGTTAGTGCCAAATGTCGTGATGCGACGGCAAGCAACGCTCGTAGCGCAGGAGAGTTTTCGTAAATTCGGTTTGTATCGTACCACGGAACGGCGCGCTATTTTGTTTTTTGTCTCAATCGATGAGGGGTATGTCGAGATACTCACCGATATCGGGATCGATGCGAAAATCTCTTCTGAGAAATGGCAACCGATTTTAGAAAAATTTCGTCATCGTTTGCATACGAAAAGTGTTGGGGAAGGGTACCTTGAAGCTATAAAAGAGTGCGCTGAAATTTTAGCATGCGAATTCCCCGCCGAAGAGGGAGATATTGACGAGTTGCCGAACGAGTTGATCGTAGAAACTTCTAATTAATTTGTTATTTGTTTAATCTTCTCAATCCACGGATACCCTAAAAATCCCTTATGGAGATAGACTGTAATGTGATCATTTTCATTATATTGATGATAGAGGGTTGAATCGACTTGGATACGGTGTTGCATAGGCTGATTATTCCATCCGTAGAGATTTAGAAAATAGGTAGTTGATCTTTTGCGTCCGCTGTGCATCTCCTTTGAGGTAATGGAGGAAGCAAAGGTAGTTGCATCAGAAGTATCGAGATAGACATTGACCTCTTTAATCTCTACCAATGCGCTGAGAAATAATCCTAAAGACCCTAATGTGAATAGCTCAAACAACACCGGAGAGAAACGGGAGCTTTGACGCAGATATTTGTAAACGATAGCGATGATGGCAATGAGAGAGATTATTGTGACTGCAATACCCATAGGGAGGATACTATAAGAATCACTCAGTTGAGGGAAGGTTAGATAGTTATTATGTTCAAAATAGAGCATCATTCCGCCATTAACGATGAGTGCAACGATTAGAGTGTGAAATACAAAAGCGATCTTTCCTGAATGTTCACGATAGATAGGATCGTGTGGAGTTGCTTTGGAGGGGAGATGCTCTATAGCTTGTTCCATCAAGGGGACGATGGTTTTAAATAACCCTTTTGCCTGATCATCGGTGAGGGTCTCCGTTGTATTTTTGGTTTTTAAAAGAAACCGACCGTCAAAACACTCTATTTTTTCTACTTTAATACCTTTTTCATGATGAGACCAGAATAGGGAATAAAGAGCATCTCTCAAAGAGTTATTATTGCTTAATTCGTTGCAGAGCCATTCATCATCGGAGATGATATAGATAGTCTCATCAAATCGACTGTCTCCACTTTGACATTCGGTGCTAAGTCCCAAAGATTTGAAAAAACGTTCAAACGGTGTTTCGAATTTGAGAGAGAAATCGTATCCATAGATGTTTTCAATCGAGACACTTATAGATACTATCGAATCATTTTTATTATGTTCAAGTGTATAATAATAGGTTGTCCCCTCGATCATTCCACTCATCAACTTTATATCTTCGAAATAGCCGTTATGTCTATCGCTATACTTTTTACGAAAGGTTGAAAACCATAGATAAATTCCTGCAATCATAACGATTAAAGCAATGCGGAGTTGTGGAATGTACATATATTCAGCACCAAAAATAAGTCCGGCGATAATAAAAGGGAAAAAAATGATGGATAAAGCAAGCAACGGTAGAGCCAAAAAACACCTCATTGGTTTAATAAAAGAATAATATATCATTTTTTTGATATATTAAGTAACAAAAAATAGGTGGTCGATTATGTATTTGATAGTTGAAACAGGATTATTTATATTTGCATTTTACCGTGGACGTGGATTGGAAGCTCTTATTGCTTTATTAATCTTTGTTGGAACAATATTCGGATTGACTGAGTTTGGATACGATCATAGCCTATTTATCCATCTAAGCGATATTTTGTTCATGGTAGCATTAGGGGTAATGGGACTTTTTCCGAAAAAAGAGAAACGCCCTCGATGTCCTCAATGTAATGAACTAGTCGATGAGAGTAAATTGAGCTGTGTATCATGTGGTTATGTTTTTGATGTGAATAAAGAGAGATCGGAAAAAATTACGGATAATGGGTATATCAAAACTGTGGTTATTAAATCTCCTAATGAATTTGAGAGTATTAAAAAATCGATTATCGAACAGTATGGAATAAAGGGCTATACGACAAAAGCAATAAATAAAGAGGACTCTTTGATGCTAAAAAATCCTGATATCTCTAATTCATATATTGTTGTTAAGCGAAATGGATATGAAGTAACGATAGAAGTGTTTAATGTCATTGAATAAACTGATTGTTTTGAATCAATCCCTCTCTTTAGCACTCAATTCTCGCGATAATTTTAAAAACAGCTCACCATAGCGTTCAAATTTCACCTCCCCGATACCGCTGATATTTAGCATTTCCCCTTTGGTAGTTGGCAGTTGTTCGGCGAGGTAGTAGAGGGTTTTGTCTCCGAATACGATGTAGGCGGGGATATGGTGCTCTTTGGCTATGCTAGCGCGGAGAGCTTTGAAATCTTCAAAATATTTTGGTGCGTTTAGATTATCCGTTTTAATTTTTACAGAGGATTTTTTAGGGGTGAGGCGCTCTTGACGGATTTGGACGCTCTGTTTACCTTTTAGGATATCCGCACCGCTCGCGGTGAGTTTTAACGCTTTGTATTCGTCGGGTTCGATGGCTCCGAGTTCGATAAGCCTTTTGGCGATGGTGCTCCATGTGCTCTTGCTCAGCTCTTTTCCGATCCCGAAAACGCTTAACTTGTCATGGGCATTAGAGAGGATTTTCTCTTTTTCATCTCCGCAAAGCACTTCTGAGATATAAGTGGCACCGAAACGTTCTCCTGTTTTATAGAGACAGGAGAGGAATTTTTGGGAGGGGACGGTGATGTCGGTTTTTGGACGGTCTGAGTCTTTGCAATTATCGCATCGATCACCACATGCTTCTACGTTGTCGCTGAAATAAGAGGCTATCAGTCGATGACGGCACTCTTCGGCAGTAGCGTAATCCATGGATGAACGGAGTTTAGCGAGGATCATTTCACGATATTGGGGGTCGCTTCCCTCGTCGATGAGTCTTTTTTTATTGTGAAAATCAGCCCCCGAATAAAAGAGTACCGCTTCGGAGTCGATCCCATCACGCCCCGCACGTCCAATCTCCTGATAGTAGTTCTCGATGGTTTTGGGTAATGAAGTGTGTATTACGAACCGAATATCCCCTTTGTCTATCCCCATTCCGAAAGCGACGGTGGCGACGATGATTTGAGTCTCGTCGTTTAGAAACGATTGATGGGTATCGTGTCGCAAAGAACCGCTCATCCCCGCATGATAGGCTAAACATTTAATCCCTTTTTTAGAGAGAAATTCTGCGAGTTCTTCGGTCTCTTTTCGTGAGAAGGCATAAACAATCCCGCTCTCTCCCTCATGCTCTTTTAAAATATTCATCAAATCATTGCGCCATCCGCTATCTCGTTCGCGAACGCTAATCGTGATGTTTTTACGCAGTACGGGAGCGCGGAGAATCAGAGGTTCATGTAGTCTTAGCTGGGAGAGGATATCTTCACGTACTTTTTGGGTAGCGGTGGCGGTGAAGGCGGCGATAGGGGTATGAGCGAATGAGGAGCGTAACTCGCCCAAACGTCGGTAATCGTCGCGGAACTCATGCCCCCATTCACTGATACAGTGTGCCTCGTCAATGACGAAAAAATTGATATCCAGCGTTGTGAGCCATGAGAGAAATGAGCCGTTTGCAAGGCGTTCGGGAGCAATGTAGAGGAGTTTTAAAATACCGTTTTTAGCTTTGGTAAATGCCTCTTGCTGTTCCTGCGACGATTGTGAAGAGGAGATCATTTCGGCTTCGATCCCAAGCTCTTTGAGAGCAATTACCTGATCGTGCATGAGGGCGATGAGGGGAGAGACGACAATTGTGATTCCTTCCATCAGGAGGGTAGGGAGCTGATAGCAGAGTGATTTCCCTCCTCCGGTAGGGAGTAACATCGCCAAATCACGTCCACTTAGGATTGCATCCACCGCCTCTTCTTGCATCTCTCTGAAATCGGAGAAACCAAAGGTATGTTTGAGGACTTTGTATTTTTCGCTAACGCTCAAGGTATTTGCCTTTAAAAAATTGTTTGTTTGATCATCTTTATTATACAATGGCTGATAAAATAGAGGATAAAAAGAGGGCAATATGCAATATTTTAGATATTTTTTCATTGTTTTAATGATGTCAGCTACAGTTGAAGGTGGGATAATTCGTGATTGGATAGATGCAAGATCTCTACAAAAAGAGTTACAGAGTAAAAAATTAACAGATATCTCTTACGGTTCAGACAAAAAACAGCGTCTTGATGTCTATCTTCCCTCATATTCTAAAAATGCTCCGGTAATCGTAATGGTACACGGTGGTGCATGGAAAACAGGAGATAAAAAGTCGGATAACGTTGTACAAAACAAAATGAACCGATGGGTATCCAAAGGGGCGATTTTTGTATCACTCAATTACCGATTAATCCCAAATGCATCTCCAACTCAGCAAGCTGAAGATGTGGCAACGGCACTAGCGTATGTGCAGACTCATGCCGCATAATGGGGTGGTGATCCACAAAAAATTGTTTTGATGGGACATTCGGCTGGTGCTCATTTGGTTTCGTTAATCTCCTCCAATCCTCATAAATATACTTTATTTGGTCTCAAGACATGGCTTGGTACGGTATCACTCGATACGGCGACGATGGATTTGGTACAGACAATGGAGAAAAAACATTATGACTTTTATGATGTGGCGTTTGGAAATGATAAAAATATTTGGATTCAAAATTCTCCTCTCTACCAGCTTGATCATTCGGCTGTACCAATGTTACTGATTTGTTCCAGTATACGTGATGATAAACCGTGTGAGAATTCTAAACCGTTTATCCAAAAAGGGATAAATATGGGTATTAGAATCGAGATGAATGAGCAGGCAATGAGTCATGGGGAAATTAACGATGAACTTGGTAAACCAAGCAGTTATACTGAGAGGGTAGAGCAGTTTATCCGTTCATTAGGAGTAAGTATATAATTGCCTTAGTGTGTAATATCGAAATCAAAAGAAGATAATGGGAGTAGTAATAACGCACCTAGTGCATGGATAATCTCTACATCATCATCGTATAGTGTCCCCTCACTGCTTAATACTGCAATCGATTGTTCGAGAATCAGCGTACGGATAGCCGTTGAGGCTTGGCGGATATCATTCAGAGTTTTATTGAGTAAGTCATGTGAAATATTTGCTTTGTAAGTGAGTGTTGGGAGAGCGAGAGAAATTCTGAGTGTTTCTATTGATTTATTAATACGTTTTTCATCGCTAAACTGAGTATAAATCAGTAGTGAAAAAAGTGTAGTAACAGAATCTTCTAGCTCTTCTATTTTTTTATAACGCTCTTTTGGCACTTTAGTCAAGCCAAACTCACGATCTAACGGTGTTATTACAATCGCATGGAGTGACCATTCCCATAGTGAAACCACATTATCCATGTCGATCAAGTCGATAACCATTTGACGAAAAACATTATATTGTTGTTTGGACATCATCCGAAGTGAGGGAAGTGAGAGGTTGAGTAGATCAAGATGGGCACTTCGGGGAAGTTCGAACATCTCTTTGTAGGTGTTTTGGATATTTTTATACATCATCGGTGAACTGTTTTCAAGATATTCTTGCTGTTTGAGGAGGGTAGCTTTCTCTGCACTTAGGAGGAGTGCTAAGACAATCCATTGAGCACTCAGGGCATTCGCACTCATAGTATGTAAAGAATTAGGGAGAGCATCCAGTCGAGTTCGGATAGTGCTGATATTTTGATTACCCGGTTGTTGGGCGATACGTGAGAGGGTGTCAAAAGCTATGGGGCTTGTCAATGTTGACGCAATGTTCTCATGCTCAGAAAGTGACGACTCAGGGGTGCTTGAAGAAACTTTTGGTTTTGAAGATGACTTTTCAGGTGTAAACTCTCCATTCCACGAGGGGTCTATTCGGCGTATACGATCTTCGAGTCGTGGGTGTGTTGAGAACAGATGATCCCAAAAATTGGAGATACCATCGGCAAAAAAGAGGTGAGCATAAGTTCCGCCGGCGGAGGATTGGATAGATGAGCCTTGGGCATTGGCTCCGATTTTAATCAAAGCATTGGCAAGCCCTTTGGGATATCGGGTGTATTGAACGGCGGAGGCATCTGCGAGGTACTCTCTTTGTCGTGAAATCATCGCTTTTATCCATTCGCCGATAATCGTACCAATCCATCCTAAAATCATTAACCCTAACCCCAAAAGGTAGAGGGCGACAATAGGATCTCCTTTTTTAGAATCAGAACTGCTAGAGGAGTAGTGACCAACACGTGATTCATGAAGAGCTTCGAGTAAAAAGCGACCGATTGCTCCGATAAATACAATGCCGGAAACCATGCCGATGAGGTGAAGGTTGAGACGCATATCACCATTAAAAATATGGCTATATTCATGGGCTATAACCCCTTGCAACTCTTCACGATTGAGTTGGTCTAATGCCCCTTGTGTCACACCGATAACCGCATCATCGTAGTTAAATCCGGCAGCGAAAGCGTTGATACCGCTATCGGGGAGAAGATAAACATTTGGCGGGGAAATTCCGGATGCTATCGCCATCTCTTCGACAACGTTCAAAAGGATGCGGTGCGATTTATCATGCGATAAGGGGGTAATGAGTTTACCTCGAAGTGAGAGGGCAATCACTTTTCCCCCCTCTTTAAGGGTAAAAAATTGGAAAAGACTGGCTACAAATACGATAAATGCGATAGTAATAAAAAGACGCATAAATGCATCGCTATTAAATGTACTAAACGCAATGCTATTATAAAAATAATAGTGATAGACCCCCATCACCAATAAACTGACACTCGTTGTAAAGAGGGCGAGACCGATTAAAAAGATAATGACGAGGTAGGTTGTAGAACTCTTGGCCTGTTTTTGTGCATCAAAAAAATTCATGTCGAACCGTTAAAATGCCATTTTAGGGGAATTTTGAATCTCTTTCGCATCATTAAACTCTATCATGGTGGCATCACTAGTATGACCGAATAATGAAGCAAAGAGAGTTTGAGGAAAGGATTGGCGATAGATATTGTATTCCATGACCGAATCATTATAAAATTGTCGCGCAAAAGCAATTTTATTTTCGGTGGTAGAGAGCTCTTCTTGGAGGTTTTGCATTGCCGTATCGGCTTTGATTTGAGGGTAGCTTTCCATGACCATGTTAAAGTTAGAGATTGCCCCGCGTAGTTTGTTTTCCGCTTCAGAAATATGACGGATAGCGGTAGAATCGGATGGGTTTTTCTGTGCTTCGTTTAAGTGTACAGAAGCATTATTGCGTGCAGCAATCACACGCTCTAATGTACTTTTTTCATGTTCCATGTAGTGTTTTGCCACTTCGACTAGATTGGGGATAAGATCGTAACGACGTTTTAGCTGTACATCGATTTGTGAAAAGGCATTAACGTATCTATTTTTGGTATATACAAGACGGTTAAAAATTGAGATAATATAAAAAATTAGACCAAAAATGGCTATTCCAACGACGTAATTACCCATATAATATTCTCCTGCATAATTGATAATTGTTAGTATACAAAAAAATATTATATTTTGGTAGTTTAAATGATTGAAGTTAGAATAATTTATTCAAGATAGAAAAAACTGTACACTTCCGTTTGATATTAAGAGTACAGGATAATTATGACCACTTTAATCGATCATCTCAGCCAAAAAACAAAAATAACTCCCAATAATGTGACCAATATTTTAAAGCTCCTTGAAGAGGGGTCTACCATCCCTTTTATCGCCCGCTACCGAAAAGAGATGAGTGGAGGTGCAACCGATGAGCAACTGCGAGAGTTTGAGGAGATCTATCTTTACAGTAAAAAACTCTTTGATCGCAAAGAGGAGGTGCTACGACTGATTAGTGAGCGGGGGCATTTGAATGGTGAGGTACAATCTCGTCTTGTTGCGGCAGAAACATTGCAAGAGGTTGAAGATATTTATCGCCCTTTTAAAGAGAAAAAAAATACCAGAGCCGGTACTGCAATAGCGGCAGGATTAGAACCGTTGGCTAATCTACTGGAGAGTGGGCGATTAGAGAAGGGTGAGTTTATAGCAAAAGCATCAAGCTTCGTAAAAGGTTCTGTTGCCTCGGTTGAGGATGCGGTGCAAGGGGCAAAAGATATTTTAGCCGAGCGTTACAGTGATGATCCGCGTGAACGAAACCACTGGCGTCGTCAGATGTTAGAGTACTCTTCGTTTGAGATAAAAGGGGCAAAAGGGCTTAAAGAAGATGGCCTTTATGCCAAGCTCTCAGGTAAAAGTGAGAGGATTTCCTCTATCCCATCTCACCGTTATCTTGCACTTATGCGTGGTGTTACAGAAAAAGAGTTGAGTGTTAAAATATCTATCGAGATGGAGAGGGTCATACAGTCGATTGAACGTTTTAGAGTTCCAAAGGGTGCTAAAAGTTCAGCAGAACTGTTGATGGAAGCGTACAGTGATGGATTTAAACGGTTATTATTCCCCTCTTTAGAGAGGGAAGTGCATGCTTTGATTAAAGAGCGCTCTGATGCTCAAGCGATAGCCACGTTCGGCAAAAATCTTTCTCAACTCCTAATTATCCCTCCCGTGACTAAAAAAGTGATTTTAGGGGTCGATCCGGCGTATCGTACTGGGTGTAAACTTGCCGTTGTGGATGAAAACGGTACATACGTGACCCATGCAGTCATCTATCCAACTCCACCTCAAAGTGATTATGAAAAATCGGCGAAAACAATCAAAGATTTTGTTCAACGTTACCGTATCGATGCCGTTGCTATCGGTAATGGAACCGGTTCGCGAGAGACACAGGAATTTTTTGCACGGCTCAATCGCGATGAGGGGATGAATATCGCTTATACGGTTGTTTCCGAAGCGGGGGCATCGGTCTATTCGGCTTCCAAAATTGCTCAAGAGGAGTATCCACAGCTCGATGTGACGATACGCGGAGCCATCTCGATTGCACAGCGTTTGCGCGATCCAATGGCGGCATTGGTGAAAATCGATCCAAAATCGCTCGGTATCGGTCAATATCAACACGATGTCGATCAAAAATTATTGGAAAAGAAGTTGGGCGATGTGACGGAAGATTTGGTGAATCGTGTCGGGGTTGATCCCAACAGTGCCTCTGCATCACTTCTCTCCCATGTCTCCGGAGTCGGGAATAAAGTGGCAAAAGCCATTATCGAGTACCGAGAGAAAAGCGGTGTTTTTAAAAGCAAAGGGGAATTGTTAAGTGTAAAAGGGTTGGGGGCTAAAGCGTATGAGCAGTGTGCGGGATTTTTTCGAATACGGGAAGGGAAAAGCCTTCTTGACAACACGGGCGTCCACCCTGAGAGCTATGAGATAGCAAACATCTTATTAAAACGATACCCCCTCTCTTCGATTAGAGAGGAGGATATTTCTACTATTGCGATAGAATTGGGAGTGGGTGAAATAACGCTTCGTGATATGATTACGGAACTACGAAAACCGGGGTTTGATCCCCGCGAGAGTTTGCCGCCGATTATGTTTCGTTCCGACCTCACCGATATCAAAGAGCTTCGTGAAGGATCTATTGTCTCAGGAGTTGTCCGAAATATTGCCGATTTTGGAGCATTTGTCGATATCGGACTCAAAAACGATGGATTAATCCATATCTCACAAATGTCAGACAAACGGATATCGCACCCGCTCGAAGTGCTTAGTATCAATCAGCAACTCACCACTATCCGTGTCGTCGAGGTAGATGTTGCAAAAGGGAAAGTGGGATTGAGTCTAAAAGAAGTGTAGAATCGTAATTTTATAACTGTTATATATAATTATTTTAAACAATATAAATGTTATATAAGTGTAACTATTGTATTGTATTTAAAATATTTTTGGAAATCTGAATGAAGTTAAGTTTGAGTATTGTATCGAGTGTAGTGAGTATTGCTTTTTTATTTAGTGGTTGTTCTATCCATATAATAAAAGATAAATCGCCGGTGGTCGTTCCGATTCCGAAAGAACCAGAGCCTATTATTGAAACTCCAACAGTGGTTGAAATACCAGTAATGATTGAAAAAAAAGATGAAATAGATATACCAAAAAAACAAATTACAAAAAAACAAGTACCCAATAAAAAAGTAACTAAAAAAGATGAAACCAATGAAGAATCCGAAGTTACTACGACAGTAATTGAAAATTTAAATCAAAAAATGAGCGAAAATAAAACTCGTGAAGTTCGAGAAATTCTTAAAGAGAACCCTAAAGCAATCGAAGCAGTAGGAAATTCTTCTAATAAATTGTTTTATATCGGTCCAAGCGGGTGGAGAGTTATCGATATTATTGAAGGGTTTCGAAATAAAAAACTGCAAGAAAAACTTGTTGTAGCCCATATCAAAGAGTCAAAAATCCCTTATAAAGTTTATACGTATGAAGAGATACAAATCCTCTTAAAAAATAAAATTCCCTATAAAGTAATTAATGCGATGATGATTGTGTCACGGTAGTCATGTTGTCTTTAGCATGGCTCTCATCAAAACTCTCAGACGGACGGATTGCGTGTGAAGCGTGTTCTCAGCACTGCAAGCTCTCCGAGGGTGAATACGGCATTTGCGGTATCCGCAAAGTCGAAAACGGTGAGCTTTATCTCCTCACTTACGGTCTTGCGGCGGCGGTGAATGTTGACCCCATCGAGAAAAAACCGATGTTTCATTTTTTACCCGATTCGAGCGTCTTTTCGTTCGGTACGCTCGGGTGCAATTTCTCCTGCACGTTTTGTCAAAATGCCGATATTTCCCAATACCCTAAAGAACATCATCATGAAATCATCGGACGTCCACTCTCACCGAAAGATGCCGTAGCATTGGCACTCGAACACGGATGCAAAAGCATCGCTTACACCTACAACGAGCCGGTCGTTTTTTTCGAGTATACCTATGACACCGCAAAACTTGCTCACGAAGCGGGGTTGAAAAATATCTACGTCACCAGCGGCTATGAGACCCATAAGGCGCTCGATTTGATAGCGCCGTATCTGGATGGTATGAATATCGATATTAAATCCTATAGTCAATCATTTTACAAAAATATTTGCGGAGCCTCGCTCAAGCCCGTGTTAGATACGATTGAATATGCCCACAAAAAAGGGATATGGATTGAGACGACGACACTCCTGATTCCAGGGCTGAACGATTCGGAGGATGAGATACGCTCCATTGCAGAGTTTCAAGCCTCGCTTGATCCTTCGATGCCGTGGCATATCAGTGCCTTTCATCCGATGTACAAAATGAGCGATGTTCCCCGAACCCCCGCTTCAACGCTTAAACGTGCTTATGAGATCGGAAAAGAAGCAGGGCTGAAATACGTCTATGTCGGAAATATCGATGATGAGTCACGTGAATCGACCTATTGCCCGACATGTCATAAAGTGGTTATTGAGCGTCACGGTCATATCGGTCAGTATGTCACCAACCGTCTCGATAATTTGAATATGTGCCCCAATTGTGGTACCTCTATCGAAGGGATTTGGGACTAGGCTAAAATAGAGAGAAACTATAATTCTCAAAAACGTCGTAAACTCAGTGTTAATGATGATGAGAATGTTCTAATACCTCTTTGACCTCTTCGGGTGTTGCTTCATGGATATCTAAAACTGTCCCCTCAAAAATCATATCGATACCGGCAAGTGGATGGTTTCCATCGAGAGTAGCATGGGTATCGGTAATCTCTGTAACGGTGTAAATAACGATATCTTCCGGTGATTCATCGAGATAACCGTCTATCTCCATCCCAACTTCGAGTTCTTCCGGTAATTCATCCAGCTCTTCAGTAATGACACGTTCATGGTCGTATGGACCGAATGCATTATCAGCTGACAAAAAGACTTTGAACGTATCCCCGATACTTTTTCCTTCCAACGCTTCTTCAACAGCTTTAAATATATGACCGTAATTACCTTGGAGATAGATTAGCGGTTCCTCTTCCTCATGGAGCAGATTTCCCTCCGTATCGTTGATATGGTAGTCGATAGTGACGATACAGTCTTTGGTGATAGTCATGGGGAATCCTTAGTTTATGAATTTTATATTAACTGACGTTATATCAAAAATACGATAAGCAAAACATTAAGTTAATCTACGTGATACTTTCATCAACCGCAGACATTCACATTATATTTAAAGGAATGTCATGAAAACCAGTGCACGTAATGAGCTTAAAGGCTCAATTAGCGAAATCAAAAAAGGTCAAATCAACAGTGAAGTAGTTCTCTCTATCGGTGGGGGAGTGGTCATCAAATCGGTGATTACCAATGAATCGGTTGATGAGATGGAACTTAGTGTGGGTGATACCGCTTATGCGATTATTAAAGCTCCGTTTGTAATGGTCGCCAAAGATAAACCGACGAACATCAGTACCCGTAACATCATCGAAACTAAAGTAACGGAAGTAAAAAATGGATTGGTTAACAGTGAGCTTAAACTTGCTATGGGTGACCAAACATTGACTGCTGTTATTACTGAAGATGCGGTAGAAGATTTGAGCTTCTCTGTAGGCGATACAGTATACGCTCTTATCAAAGCCAACTTTATTATCCTCGCTAAATAACTTCTCTTTTCTCGGGCTTTGCCCGAAAATTCTATTTTTTCTATATTTTAAAATAATTTTACATTTTTTTAAGAAAATTACCCTATAATTACGTTATATCAACAAAGACATAACGAATGTTTGTCGTGACAAAGGGGATAATATGACTCAAATTATGCAATGTAGTTTTACTAATATTACACCGGAAATACCACCGTTGCCCTCACTTCAACTCTATATGATTTGGGGTGAAGATAAGATTAGACAGTTGGTACGTTATCACCATAATTTGCTTCTCCTTGGAGAGATTAGTGATTTTTTACCGCACAATTCTATGCAATTTGAACATGCTACCCGTAAAACGGCTGATTTTTTTGTTAATGTATTTTCGCATGTCAAATCGACCAATACCCCTTTAGGGTATCCGGCGATGAAAATGCGCTATTTTAATATTACGGTTGATGAACATGCCCGATATGTGTGGTTAGAAACGTATAAAACCGCCATTATGGATATGAAAATGCCCTCGGAATGCATAGAGGAGTTTTGGAGTTGGATTGAGCCATTATCCCTGTGGATGATTAACCGTCATACGATGTCGGTAACTCCTCGATATCATTATAAAGATATTTGGGAAGATTTTATTGATTTTAAGATGGTTAGAAAGTGCAGTTAATTTGATCATTATTTGTAACGCTTCAGTCAAAAGTGTTTAGGCAGAATTGACTGAGGCGTTTACGCCTCCAATTGCAACTATTTTGGACCGTTAGCTTGTTGAATAGCTCCTCAATCTATCTTTACGTTTTTTGCGAATAACCAGCCCCAATAACGTCGCAACTAACGGTCTAAAATGATCTTCCTTTGTATAAAATTTCACCAATTATTATGACTAAATTAAAGCAAAAATAAATAGAATATAGTAGAAACTTTCAATATGGAGTAGTTAAACTATGAATTCTCAAATTATACTTGATCCCCAAACACTTATCGTTAGTCGAACGGATACACATGGTATTATAGAATACGTCAATAAAGATTTTTGTGAAATATCAGGTTATAAAAGTGAAGAGTTGATTCATCATGCACATAATATTATTCGTCACCCTGATATGCCGGCGGTGATTTTTAAATTAATGTGGAGTCGTTTAAAAGAGAATCATGATATTTTTGCGGTTGTGAAAAATTTGGCGAAGAATGGTGATTATTACTGGGTGACAACCCATTTTGAGATTCGTAAACATCCGTTTGAAAACAAAATTGTGGGTTATGTCGCTCATCGTCGAGCGGCAAGTGAACATTTAGTACAAGAGATTTCAAAACTCTATACTGAGCTTTTACAGATAGAAAAAGCTGAAGGATTAGATGCTTCTGAGAAATATTTGATGGATTTTTTAGAATCTAAAAATATGACGTATGATGAATATATTGACAAAATAGCGGTAAAAGAGAGTATGTTTACATCCCTCTTTAAAAAATTGTTTGGTCATTAATTTAGATTTAGTTTATGTGTAAATTAAACTAAATATTAATAGAATATATTACAAATTCATGTTAAGGAATTTCTTCTGATGAATAATCAAATAAAGATTGATGCTGATACAATAATTGTCAGTAGGACAGATATAGCCGGTTATATAGAATACGCAAATAGAGATTTTTGTAAAATCTCCGGGTATAGATCAGAAGAGTTAATGTACCAACCACACAGTATTATTCGTCACCCTGATATGCCTGCGGTTATTTTTAAATTGATGTGGGAACGGCTTGGAGAAAATAAAGACATTTTTGCGGTTGTCAAAAATTTAGCGAAAAATGGTGACTATTATTGGGTAACGACCCAATTTGAGATCCGAAAGCACCCTTCTACCGGTCGTGTTGTAGGTTATGTAGCACATCGTAGGGGAGCGGATGAGCATTTGGTTCAAGAGATTTCAAAACTCTATGCAGAACTTTTAAGTGTTGAGAAAGCTGAAGGTATTGAAGCATCTGAGAAATATTTAATGGACTTTCTAGCCTCAAAAGGGATGAGTTACGATGAATATATCGAAAAAATTGCATTAAAAGACGGTTTTCTAAAATCAATATTTAAAAAATTATTGGGAAAAACGAATTCCTAACCACCTCTTAGTGGGCAGGGATTAGAATCGGGTTGAACGCTTTTGTTGAGATAATAGCATGTTTTCCTATGTGAAGCTGTGACGCTTCTGTACTGCTTAAGACGGTGCGAACAACCGATGAACCTACCAGTAAGGTTACTATAGTAATCGGAAAATCCTCTTCTATCTTTAATACTTCTCCGATCAGTTGAAGTTTTCCACTCAAACTTTGAGGGCTAAAGAACTCCATAGGGCTAGCAGTTTTGACAATGTGCCCTAACTCTACGGATGCCATACGATTGGATAATTTGACCGTTTCTGCAATATCGTGGCTTACGAGTAAGGTTGTGATGTTGAGCCGTTTGTGTATGAGGCTCAACTCATCTTGAAGTTTTTGGCGCATAGTGGGATCGAGTGCTGAGAGAGGCTCATCGAGAAGTAAGATTTTAGGACGGCGTACCAATGCACGGGCAAGGGCAACACGCTGTTTTTGACCTCCTGAGAGGGTATCAGGTCGGCGGTGTGAGAGTGCTGAGAGTTCCACCATCTCGATCAATGCATCGACAAACGATTTTTGCTCATTGTTTTCGGCAGCGAAGAGGAGGTTTTCGCGGACACTCATGGTGGGGAAAAGGGCATAGTCTTGAAATACAAATCCGATGCTCCGTTGTTGAGGAGGGAGGTTGATTTTTCTCTCACTATCAAACCACGCCTCACCATCGACGCTGATAGTACCGCTAGAGGGTGTTTCGAGTCCTGCTATCATTCTAAGTAAAGTTGTTTTGCCCGCCCCTGATGGACCAAAAAGGGTGAGAAAATCACCATCGTCGATTGTGAGGTTAAAATGGGCATTAAGCGAGCCATCAGCAGTGTCGAGACGTTTGGTAACATTAATCGCAATCATCAAATCCCCTTTAATGATTTTTTATTGAGAGTATAGACGAGGAGCAGAATCGAAAACGTCACGACGAAGAGGGTGAGGGCGTATTGGTGTGCCATGGCATAGTTGAGCGATTCCACTTCGTCGTAGATAGCGATGGAGGCGACACGGGTTTCATCAGGGATATTTCCACCAATCATCAATATTACTCCAAACTCTCCGACGGTGTGGGCAAAGGCTAAGGTTATCCCTGAGATAAGTCCGTGTCGGATAGTGGGGAGGATAACCCGTATCATGGTCTCTAGTTTTGATTTGCCCAATGTGTAAGAGGCTTCGAAAATCGATAAAGGTACTTGAGCGAGTGCTGATTGGATTGGATGCACCATAAAGGGGAGGCTAAAGAGGACGGAGCCGATTACCAACCCTTCAAAACTAAAGGCTAACCGAATCCCATGGGAGGTTAAAAACTCTCCGATAGCGGATGCAGGGCTGAACGTGAGGAGGAGATAAAATCCCAACACTGAGGGTGGTAATACGAGAGGCATACTCACGATGGTCTCAATGATACTTTTAAATCGCATTTTGGAGAAGACTAAAAATGCGGCGAGAGGGATAGCAATAAAAAGTAATATAAGCGTTGTAATGGATGCGAGTTTAAAGGTCAGTACCATCGTACTTAGAAATTCAGATTCCATGGCTCTCTCTTAATAAAGATATTTCAGACGGTTGCACCATCCAGTATATTTCATCCCCTTCATGTATCGCGAGGGTATTAAATGTCAGTGTCGGCACCAATGCAATGAGACTCGTCTCGTGATAGGTGAGGGTGATTTGAGACAATACGCCCCCTTGGTCGATTTTACTTACGATAGCACGTTGAATATTCGCAGTAGTAGAGGTGTGTGTCGAGGTGAGGATCACTTCGGTCTCTTTAAATGCCAGTGTAACGTTTGTCCCTACTAAATCGTCGGCATCGGATGCTTCAGCGAGGAGAAGGTGAAAAAGATTATTGTTAACCGATACAGTGAGAATACTCAGATGTTCTGAAGAGGTGATAGCGGTGATTGTTGCTTGTAGAATATTCATTAACTATTGCATCCCTTTTTTGTAGAGTTTAATGGCAGAGAGGGAGAGAATCACTGCTAAAAATATGTGTAAATGTCCGCTTGAAAAGTGACCTAGCATCGATTTCCCTACCCAAGCTCCTAAAATTGATCCCGCTGCCATCCATCCGATAAGGGGGATATTCGGTTTGACCATGGCAAAAGGTTCTTTGTTTCGGTATCGATAAAGTCCCACCATAATAGTCGGTAAGCTAACCATCAGGCTAAGGGTTCCGGCTATTTTGATATCAACTCCATAGAGCAGTGCAATTGTGGGGATAATGAGTTCTCCTCCCGCAACACCAAGCATACTGCTAAAAAGTCCGATAATAACACCTGCACTAAAACCAAGAAAGCTCATTGCAATAAAATTTATTCGCAAAGGGTCAAAATGAATCAGTGATTCTGTAATCATAACAAGTGCTATTATACCTAACAGCAGTGCAACAATACGGTCAAGTCTTTTTTCATCAATACGTGATGCCAAAGAGGCACCGAATGAAGCACCGATAAGGGAACCAGAGAGAAGCGTTAAAACGATTGTCCAGTACGGTTCTATGGCAGCCCATGACTCCCATCTAAATATTAGTGATGAGATAACGGTAACCCATGAAATGATGAGATTAATCACCACTGCATGAAGGGTTGCAAAATCAAAGATAAAGGTGAGAATAGGGAGGCGGAACTCTGCACCGCCTAGCCCCATCAATCCCCCTAAAATACCGATAAGCGCTCCGTAGAAAAATGGTTTTATCAAAATAGCGGCTCAATTTTCACTTTGATGTCGGCAGGTTGTGCACTATACGGTGATGAAGTGACGATCATATCGACTCCCGTGCTCGCATATTCGGCGATGTTTTTGGTACTGATCCCTCCTGTGGCAATCAACGTAATATGGGGATAATCGGCGCGGAGGATTCGTATTGCATCGGAAAGTTTCGTTAGGGAAAATTTTTCGAGTTGGAGGATGTCGGCTCCCATGCGGGCAAATTTCAATGCATGGTCAATATCTTCAGCTTCCATAACGATTTTTTTCTCAGGGTTGGCTTTTTTAGCACGGTTGAGTGCTTCGGCAAATGCTTCCTCAGCGGGGAAAAATATACGGTGATATTCAAATACGAGGATGGATTCTGAAAGACCTAATCGATGGGCAACACCTCCACCCGATTCGACCGCTTTGATGGCAATTTTTTTCGTAAACGGGGTCGTTTTTCGGGTGGTGGCGACAACAATATCGGGATTGATGGTACGGGCTAATAAAACGGCTTCACGGGTGTAAGTAGCAATACCGCTTGCGTAATCGATGAGGTTTTGAACACTTTTCCAAATACGGTGGATATTGCCCGCTTCACCGTGGGCTTCAAGAAAGATGCTTTTAGGGGGGACAAGGGTTCCTGATTTTACAAACCCGTCAATCTCTAAACCATAAAGTCCGCACAGACGTACCGCCTCTTCCATGCAGGAGACGACGAGGGGGCGTTCACGGGTTGAAAAGGTGATACGTGCGCGTTGGGTATCGATACCGAGACTTTTGGTGGTTAAATCACCATAGGGGACATCTTCGGCTAACAGTGCTTCGAGTTCAAAGTCGTTGAGAATAATCATTTTGCGCTCTCCCATCCGATAAATGCCCAGTTGACCATGCGAGGAGGGCGGTTTTGTCCTACAATAATCTCACGGTAGTATTGGCGGGCTTTGTTTTTTTGCTCTTCGTCTAACGTATGGACGCTCCAAATGAGTGATTCGACAAATTCATCCTCACTGTTTGCTCGGACACTTCCCCGTCCTGTTTCGATGTAATCGATACGGGGAAGATAGCCATGGGAGTAGAGAATAATCGGAATATACCAGTAATCGGGTTTGGTTTTGACTGATTTTCCGATGTAGTCGAGGATGTTCATATCGACGAAACTCCCTCCTACTTTATAGGTGAGATAGCACGCTTTTAATGCATGAGCGGACATTTTTGTAAGAGCCGCTTCGATGTCGGAGACCTCCATCGAGCGGGATGCTACGACAATATCGGCTTGTGGCAAATGACTCCAATCATCGTCCCAACCGATATGGTAGGTGCGTATGTTGGTGACCCCTTCGCGCTCGGCGTAGGCACGAAGTTGTTCAAGCATTTGAGCGGAGAAATCGATAGCAATCACCTCTTTAACCTGTTTTGCCAAAGGGATAGCAAGTGTTCCCGGTCCGCATCCGATATCGAGAACCACTTCATCTCCCGTGATATTCATACGGGAGATGAAATCGTTCACGTAGGGGCTATTAATGACGGATGCCGCCATATCTGCCGATTTTTCATCCCAATCACTACTGGATTTGCCTTTGAAATCGGTAGTGGCTTTATGGGCGCGGTACATCGCGGGAAAGTTTATCGATTCTAAAAACATTGTTTCTCCTGATATAGTTATTATTATACTGAAATATTGGGGAGAACAACTCCCCAAAGGTGATTAAAATTTGTATCGAGCATTTCCAAATACAACGCGTCCTGCTTCCGGATATCCGTAACTAAAATAGTAGTTGCGATCAAGTACATTGTTGATACCGAGATCAAAAGAGAGTGCTTTGGTTGCATTATAAGTTGCTTTGGTATTCCATACAGAGACACATCCGGTTACATCATAAAGATTTTTCGTGTTAGGTGCGGTTCCACTCGTTCCGATAGCGGCATAACGCTGTGAATCGTATTCATAGGTGTTAAACCATGTAAAGTTTTCGATTGGAGTATAGGCAACAGTCGCGATGAATTTTTCTTTCGGTACGTCGGTGATTTTTTGACTCTCATCGACTTCGTTGGTCATTTTGAGGTAGGTATAACTTCCTTCAAACGATAAAGATTCTAATGGGGCATAAACGGTTGAAAGTTCAAACCCTTTTTGAGTTACTTTTCCGACGTTTTGGAGTTGTTGTTGTTGGGTGTAGGTAGTACCGCTTTTGTACCATAATGGAATATAAGCATTTTGGATGTAATCGCTTACATCTGCATAAAATACGGCACCACTGAATGAGGCATTTGCTAATGATTTAGTTCCGCCCACTTCGTAGTTAATTGTTTTTTCAACATTTAAATCGGGATTGGGGACGAATGAATTAAATTTAAACGAGTATCGGTCTTTGATGGATGGAATACGACTTTTTCCAGATACCCCTGTATACCATGATAGTGTTGAATCAATATTACCGCTGAGTTTAATCATCGGATTAAATGAGGAGGTGTCTCCATGGGCAAACTCTTGATCGGTGGTATATCCTGTCGTTGTATTTTGGCTAGTTCCCGTAGCATCATTATAATAATTGGTATTAGCTTTTCCGTATTGGGTATTTTGTGCGGTATCGATTTTTTCTTTATCGTAGCTCGCTCCAATGGTAAGTTTTAGTGCATCCGAAAAGGTGTGGGTATCTTCAAGCCCTAATGAACTGATGGTATCTTTCATCTCATAGACTGCCGCTTGGTTTTCACCCCCTTCTTGGTGATCATCGATTTTGTAATGAAGTGCCATTTTAAGGGTATTTGAAGAGGAGAGTTTCACGCCGCTCTCAACAGAAGCACCTTTGGTATACTCATCATACCAGCTTGGATTACCGACACCGCCGTATGCAAAAGTGTTATATAAGCCGTTGTTAGTATAGATTGCGAGTGAATTTTGGAACTTATCGTAAAACAAACGACTTTTTACATACCAATTGCCAAAATCGGTTTTAGAGAGGAAATAGAGACTTTGTTTGTCCCAATATCTCCATTGCCAAAAACCGCGTCCAGCTAAGTTCGCAGCTACATCAGGAGGTACCCCTTTATCTGCATTTTGACGAATATAGTTGAGAGCGTATTCATCAGTAGCATTCGGTGTAAATCCTGCTTTTAGATTGATTTTATCGTCTTTGGCATAGGCGTTGTTGCGATCACCACCCTCTTCATTTGTTGCATTTTTAACCGTAAAGTCATCGGAGAGAGGATAGGTATCACGCTGAGTCTTCGAGGCTGATGCTTGAACATAATAGCTCCCTTGATTAGATCCTAAATTGATGTATCCGGTTTTCCCGTTACCGCTAAATGCGCCGAGTCCTACTTCTCCTTCAAAAGCTTTTGTCGGTTTTTTGGTAACGAGATTGATAGCACCGGCAAAGGTATTCGCACCCAATAATGGAGAGGCAAGACCTTTTGAAACTTCGATTTCCGAGAGATCAAACGTCGTAAATCGTGAAAAATCAACATATCCGTCATACGGTACGGCGATAGGGATACCATCGATAAAGAGAGGGGCGTGTTTGACGTCAAATCCACGTATCATAATCATTTGCTCATTTCGAGCACCAAAACTTTGAATGGAAGTACCCGGTATTAGATTGAGTGCTTCAACAATGGTTTTAGCATTGTAATTTTCTATGGTTTGCGCATCTATGATGGTAGTCGCTCCGGCAGATGTTTCTGTGGTTGCGGATACGTCAACTTTACCAAGTTCGAAAACCCCGTTATCGGCTCCATAAAGAGCAGAGATTGTAGCGAGTGAGAGAATCATTAGGTGTTTTTTCATTTTTTCTTCCTTTTGTTTTAAATATGGGGTCGGATTTTTACATTGAATTCACAAAGCATCAACCGATTTTGACCCGAATCGGCGGATGAGGGTTTGAGAATTAAGTGGACGTTGGTAAGCTCCTTTTGGATGGTTTTAATGGTGGCAATACACTGCTCAGTCGTTCCTAAAATAGCATTGTCAAAAAACTTTTCTCCATCAAAAAAAGCTTCACGTTCGGCGAGTATTGCATCGTATTTATCTTGATCATAAATCGGTGGGGGGATTTGGGCAGAGGCGGCGCGCATCGATTTGACGAAATGATCGACGGAGGGTCTGGCAATAGTATACGCTTCATCATAGGTATCTGCGACACAAAATACCCGCATGAGGACTATTTCAGGATCAACATCGGCGATAGAGCGATAGAGTTTTTGTGCTTCGATACACTCATTTATGCTCGCGCCTTGCGACATCAATAACCCATAACCGTGTCGCGCGGCAAAACGGATTGTGTCGGGATTAGCGAAGGTCGCTACGAAAAAGGGGATTCGTTTTTGAAACGGTTTTGGTTGGAGATTGACATTCTCAAATGACGCAAAAGCTCCGTTATATGAGGAACTTTTAGTATGCAAAAGCTCATCTACCGCTTCGGTAATCTCAAACATCGCATTACGGAGATTATCGGGATCACGACTAAAGTGTTTGTTATCGGGGGCGAATCCCCCTTTTGCAAATCCTGCATTAATCCGTCCATCACTGATATTGTCTAGTACAGAGATGCTTTCAGCCAGACGAACGGGGTGATAAAACGGGGCAAGAAATCCAGCCGTACCCAGTCGGATACATCCGGTACGCGCCGCTGCATACCCAATCATAAGTGCAGGATCGGGGATGACACTAAAGCCGTTAAAATGGTGTTCCCCAAACCATGCCTCATCAAATCCCAATTCATCGGCAAGTTCGACGAGGCGAAGTTGCTCCATAATGCTCTCTTGAACGCTTCCACCGAAATGCTCGGTAAGACAAAATAGACCTATTTTCATGGACAATCCTTATTTAGTGATAACAGCCCAAAAGCCGCTTTCATCGTTGATAATATAAAAACTAGTCGGGTTGAGGGTGGTAAGAATACCCGGAAGGGCTTCACGTTCAGGTCCGATTCGGTCTTTGAACGAGTTACGCCAATCAGGGTTATTTTCACTCATTGTTTTAACGATTTGATCTCGAAGTTCAGCATTACCGAACCCACCTCCGATATACGCTATCCCATCCGATTTTAATACCCGTAGAATCTCACTGTAGGCTTTGTGCCAATCCTCCCAAAAGGGGGATGAACCGCGACTGATAACCAGTTCGACACTCTCATCCTCTAATCCTATTGCATGAATATTCCCTTGGAGAAAGGTGCTTCGGTCGCCCAATTTTTCATCATCGGCATAGCCGCGTGCGAGGCTAAGCATCTCATCAGATTGGTCAAAAAAGAGAATCTCTAAATCACTTATCCTCGCCATTGCACGTCCTAATGCTCCCGTACCGCATCCCGCATCGAGACATTTTCCCTGTGTGATTTTGGTTCTCTCCTTTATCTGTTCGGCTATCGTAGGGTAGATAGGGGCGAAAACTTCACGGACGATTCGATCGAAATTTTTGGGATTGGTTGCACCTTTCATGATTTTGGTGTTGCTCCGTCAATTTTCTTTTTGTATTCGATGGTTGGATGGAGAACCTCTTGTAACTGTTTATCGGTGAGGTTTACATTCATAAAGAGTTTATAGAATTCTTTGGTCTCTTTTTTGATATCGATTTTGGTCTCTTTAGGATAAAGCGCACTCATTAACCATTTAAGTCCCATAATCCGCATAAATGAGGGCGGACGGTCGAACCAGTTAAACGGTGCTTTTGGAATCAGATAGACACGATTGTTTTTGACGGCATTGATATTTTTCCAGATAGGGAGGGTGTTGATTTTGTCATAAAACATCTTCTCTTGAACAATCATAACATCAGGGTTATAGGCGAGAATGGTTTCCATCGACATCTTCTCAAACCCTTTATGATTGGAAGTATGGCATCGGTGGACATCGACATCACCTGCGAGTTTGAGCAGTTGTACGTGGATGGAGTCATCACATTCGGTACTCAGACCGTCTAATCCTTCGGCATAATAGACTTTAGGTCGTTTGTTGGCGGGGACTTTAGCTACCGTATTACGTACATCGGTAAAGGTTTTTTCGCTATAGGCGGCGAGTTTGTTTCCCCGTTCCTCACGGTTTAGAGCTTTTCCTAAGAATTTGAAAATATTGGTATAGTCTTCGATACTCTCATCGACAGCATAGACGAAAGGAGCATTGAGTATTTTGAGTTTCTCTGCCTCTTTGACGTTGAACTCATTGGTGTGTTGCCACATCAAAATTAAATCCGGTTTGGCGGCAAGGAGGATTTCGAGGTTGGCACTTTCCCCTGCACCGAAAACTCTCCCGATGGTAGGTAGCGTTTTCATAGTTGGATGGAGATAGGGGAGATTCTCGTTATCAATCTCGAAAATCCATCCCGCCAATAGTGTTGGATCCATCGCGTAGAGTGCATACGAACCATAGGGTGAGGGTGCATAGACTTTTTTAGGGTTTTCAGGGACGTCAACTTTGCGTCCTAACATATCGGTGGTTTCACGAGCAGATACTTCAAGCCCGAGCGATAGAGCTAAAAGCGTTGTTAACAATAATCTTTTCATCTGTTTTCCTTGAAACGTAGTGTCATATTTGATATAACAATAATTTGTTTTATGCAATAAAAATTCCATTAAAATCGTAACAATTACGTTATAGCTTATGAGATATAACGTATTATAAAGAAAATATCTTTAAAACTTATACAAATATGTCGTATATTGTCTTTTAAATAGAATCAATATATTCTGATATTTTAGTGATTTTATATTACCCCTCTATGGGGTCCAGTCATAGAGGAATAAGCTTTAAGAAAGAAAGAAATAGTCATGAGGTTCAAACGCACAGGAAGATGTGCTCCCTAGTAACTATTAACTGATGTTACGCAGTGTTTTGTTTTTCTCTTTAAAAACAACCTTTTCATTCGTCATTCCCGCGAAGGCGGGCATTGTGCCCCCTGTGGGTAAATCCAGCTCTGCATTTAGGGGGATGGATCCCCGGATCAAGTCCGAGGATGACGGGGAAAAAGACTACTGCGTAACATCAGTTATTAAAACGCCATAGAGAGTTCTAAACCGAGAGTACGTCCACGATCATAGTAATAACCGGTGGTATAACGAGTTGCGTATTGCTCATCGCCGAGATTTCGTCCGTAAAGTTTTGCAGTGAATGTTAAATTACTAAGTTTGAAATCACCTGCTATATTTGCATCAACACGGGTATAATCACCAAGATTTACCGCATATGCAGTCCCCATAGCACTGGTAGATTGGTGATATTCACTGACCCGTTTTGCACTTATATTGGCACGATAGTTATTCCATGTATAACCAACTTTTCCAGTAAAACTATCTTCAGGATTTTCAATTGCAATGTAATCTGTCGTAACTCCTGATACATTGGTTGTAGAAATATCAGTCATGTGTGTCCACGCAATAAGATAATCAAATCCGTTTGATTTTCCTTTGAAGGCAAGTTCTATTCCGCGACGGAGTGAATCGGCTTCAGTGTAGTAATAATAAATATTGCCATCAGTGTCAGTGTAGGTATTACTCGAAGCACTTTTTTGATTGTTAAAATCGACATTAAACCATGTAAGCGTTGGTTTGAAATACGATGCGATTTTAGCTTCTAATGCTATTTCGGTACGTTTTTGTTTTTCAGCATGGAGAACTGAACCATCTTGAGTTTTGAGATCGAAGTCACCTCCTGTCCCTTCTGTTCCTTGGAAATAGCGACCATTTAGAGAGAACATAGGAGTAATATTCCACAATGCTCCTAATGCGATGACACGTGCAGGTGCCATGTCAACGTCATTGTTTGCAGAATCTTTAGTGGTACTTGTACTAGAGTTATTAATGTGTTTTTGATCTTGTCGGTAACCTGCATCGAGTATGACATCACCACCAAATAATTTTTGTTCTATAGATGCTGACCAACCTAATACGGAAGTATCAAATCGGTTGTAACTACTACTGAGATTTGGTCCAAAACCTTTAGAATTGGTTGATTGTCCACCGAGCTGGATAAGTGTATCGCCAAAACGGGCACTGTGGCGTAAACTGTAGCCATTAGTTTTTTCTTCATATGTTTTTTCAGAATGAGAGTTATTAGCAAAACTTTCTGCAATCTCTTTTTGATTATATTGTGTAGAGAATATAGAAAAAAGGGTGTTTTGTGATTCACTCCATTGCATTCCCATATCAGATGAAATGATTTTTGTATTTATAGGGTCGTAATACCATTTTGAATTATCTAGTGCCCCTGTTACGGTAACTCCGCGCTGCATCTCAAAACGACCTTCGTCTTTATACCCCATTAGATTGATGTTAAAACGACCGAACGTTACTCCTCCTGTAATCATTCCTGATTGTGCATCACTTCCGTCGAACCATGTGTCTTGGCTAGGTCGGTCATAACGAGAGACTAATCCGCCAATGTATCCGCTAAATCCTGATTCAACTGATCCTAGATGAGTTCCGACAAAAATATTTTCACCATTTGCGCTCGGATGATCCCCCGCTTTTTCAGCGTAGGCACTGATTAAACCCTCTGTTTTTTTTGGCTGTTTAGTACGTATAACGATAAAACCGGTATTGATTCCCGACCCGCTATTAGATGCACCGATACCGATGGATGGTCCGAGATAAAGAGCTGTAGAACCACGAATGACTTGAATCTCTTCGATAGCTGACATCGGAATTTTTTGTAAAATACGATTGCTCGTAGAGGGAAGAATAGCACCATCGATGATATAGGTGATATTTCCGCCACCACGCATGTTTAGAAAAAATGGGCTTTTTCGTCCTTGATACGTCAAATCCAATCCTACGGCTTTATCCATGAGATCGAAGAAATCTTTCGGTGCATAGGCATCAATATCAGCTTTCGTAAAAACTTGTGTTCCTGCCTCAGCCGTTTTTTCGACGCGATATAGATTTGTAGGACTGTCAAGTTTGATGTCATCACGCTCATGAATCTCAGACGCGGTTACTTTTACCGGTTCTAGTGCGGCGGTTTCATTTGCTTGTAATGATGATGCCAATAGTGTGGCAGCCAATAGGCTGAACAGGGTTTGTTGTTTCATTTGATGTCCTTAGTGTGGTTTGTAAAAAATCCCTCATACTCTTTATCAGTGAGGGTGTAGCCGTAAAACTTTTTATAAAAATCTTTCGTTTCACGTTTGAGATTAATATCTTTCATTGCTTCGGGGTATAAGATTTTGCTTAACCACAAAATCCCAAGTATCGATTCGGGAGAAGGGCGATCCCACCAAAATGTTCCGATAGGTGCTTGATAGAGTTGTTTCTCTTTTACCGCTTTAAGTTGCGATAATGCGGGGTCTTTTTGAATCCCTTCCACATTTAGGTTGTTTTTTCCGTTGGTTGTCGTGATGATGACATCAGGATTCCAAACATTAAGAACCTCAGAATTTACACCACCTTGAAACGGGATTTTTGCCGCGACATTGATACCGCCGGCAGATTCGATAAACTCATCGCCCCAACTTTTAGGACTCTCTGCTCCCATTTTTCCTGCTGCACTGGTGTAAAACACTTTTTTACGTTTAGAAGGCTCAATTTTCGCGAGGTGTTTATCGATAAGGGCAAGGGTTGTATTCCAATAATTGATAATGGCATCTGCTTTTTGTTTTTTGTTGAGAATGGCACCTACGTGATCGAATTCCTCGAGGAGAGATTTAAGTGAATGTTTTCCTATCCCCAGCGTATAAACGGGAATTCCGGCAGAATGGATACGTTCATTCATCATAGAGGAGGTGATACCGGCAAAGACTATAGTTGGTTGAAGTTTGAGAAGTGTTTCGAGGTTGACATCGTTAAACGTTCCGACACTGGGGACATTTTTAAGATCTGGATAAATCTTTAAAAACTCCTCGAACGCTTTGGTGTCTGGATGGGCAATAATTTTATCTGCACCCATAAAAAGTGCGATTTCCTGAGAGCCTCCACCGTAGCAGGTTATAATGATTTTATCGATTTTTGGAGGGATACAAATCTCTTTGCCGGTGAAATCGGGAACTTTCTTATCGCAAGCTTGATTTGCTAGGGAAGAACTCCCTAGTAAAGCAACAATAATAAGAGAGAAAAGCACATTTTTATACATCATTAATACTTATACTGTACCGATGCGAAAAGAGCTCTTGGTGAGCCAACGGTATAGGTGGTTTCAGGTACGATATTGATTTCTGATGCTGAAAATGTTGAGATATATTTTTTATTCAAAAGATTGGTAGCAGAGAGTGATAAATCTATACTATGCCCATTTCCTAAACCAAATTCTTTGTTGAGTGAAAGGTCTACGAGAGTATAAGGATTAACACTGTATTGCCCTAATGTATCGACATAAAGTTTCCCTACATATCGTACAATCGGAGTAATTTTATATCCGCTTAAATCGTATTGGGCAGAGATATTTCCAAAATATTCCGGAGTGTTTGGATGTTGATGACCTTTACACGCGATATAGGCAGTCGAGGAAGATTGGATATCGGTGGTAAAGGTATAACGGTTATACGTTGCAGCTGCATTTAGTGTGAGATTATCCAAAACGTTGTAACTCGCTCCGAGCTCAACTCCATACGACTCTGCTTCTGCCGTATTTTGGGCATACGTTGCATTTAAAACAGGGTCATAAAAACTTCCCCCTACATGTTTCACCAACGAATAAAAAAGTGTCGGTGAAAAAGAGAATTTACTATTTTGATAGGTATAACCTAAATCAAAATTATCCGATTCTTCCGGTCTTAGCCCAGCCCAATATTGTTTTGCAACACTGTCGCTAAGGGTTGTACTGAATCCGCTATAACTTAGGGTATTCCAGTTGCGTCCATAGCTGGCTTTAATGTTTGAATAATCATCCAAAAAGTGGGTAAATCCAATATTCGGTAAGAACACTTCAAACGAATGGGACGGTAAGGTGTACGCTATATTGGTCGCTTGTGATAGAGCGTCTTCGTAACTTACGTCACCGATACCGGTTGTTTTGTAAGTAACGAGGGTCGGTGATGAGAGGAATAAATATTTAACTCCTGCTTCAACCACCGTATTTCCAAATGCTTGTTCATAGGTTAAAAATGGGGCATCAAATTTATGTTTTTCTTCAACATTGACAAGTCTGCTCCAACTATCAAAGGCTAATGTCCCTGCAACTCTTAATTTTTGACTTGTTGGTGGTCCCGGTGGTTCGTCCTCTTCATGCCAATAGCCAAGTTTAATTTTTGCATCACCCAGTTTGGTCTCAAATTCAACGACTCCACCATATGTGTTATGCTCAACCAACCAATCTTGGACTTTTGTTCCGCTTGTTGAATAACTATACCCTTTATCATTGAGATAATAAGGTCTAAAAGTTAAGGATGAAACGGAGGAGAGGGGAACTCTGAGTTTACCGAAGAGTGTCCATGTTTGGAAATCTTGTTTGTTATCATCGTAATACGAAGAAGATGAAGGATTACTCGTTTGGTAATCTAAATCTCTATAAGTAGAAAGGTTTTGACTCTGTGCGTAGGTCAAACCTGCGTAGTTATGTTGAAATTGATCGTTATAAATACCATATACTTCCCATTGGATAGGTTGTTTGGATGTACTGGAAGCCCCAAATTCAAAATTATTACGATCGATAGCTTTCCCTTCTCCTTTCCATTTATCAGCGTCAGTTACTGACCCTGAGATGAAAAATTTGGCAGTATCGGCAATCTCACCGCTATCAACGCGCATATAGCTTTTGGTAAAGCTGTCACTGCCGATGGCTTGTTTGAGAGTTGCTTCCATTTTATCGGTAGGACGTTTAATATGCATATTAACCATTCCGTTGTCACTACCGTATCCAAATCCGCTATCGGCTTTAATCGCCCCTTTTTCGACACTGATCGATTCAATATTTTCAATATCGACCATGCTTGCCAATCCACCACCTGGACCGATTCCTTTTAGTGGTAACCCTTCTAAAACTTCACCGATGTTACGGTCATCTTTACCCCGAATTTTATGCGATATACTCATCCCTAATGGATCATTAAAACGTATGTCAACCCCCGGTTCGAGTGAAATCGATTTATAAGGGTTAATAAGTTCAGCGGTGTTATAGATTTTAATCTGATTTTCTGAAACGACATTTTTTGAACCGATAGTTGAATCCTCAATAATCGCTGTGCTATCAACATTGACGGTATTGAGTTCTTTGGTCTCAGTATCAGCATAAAGTTGAATATTGCAGATGATGATTGATGCTACAAACGAGAGGGTTAATTTACTATTCATATTTTATTCTCCACTTTTCAGTAATTCTTTTTCCACATCCGCCCAATGATGACGTTTAATCGCCTCCATATTGGTACGACGGTTAATCATGCGGATAGAGAGAGGTTCGATCCAGTTCCAAAACTCTTGGAGATGCTCTTGTGGAAACGCTAGTTCTTTGAGGGTTTTTTTATACATTGCGAGCCATATTTCACGATCATTTTCATCGATAGGGATTTTAAAATGGCGCATACGCAGATGAGGTTCACCGTGTTGTTCGGTAAAAATTTGATCACCGCCGAGAGCTTCTACAAAAAAGTCGGCACTTTTATCGATTGCCATTTTCAAAGCTTCTTCATTTCTGGGGAAAAGATCACCTACTTTTGTCTTAAGAAGTAGTTTGTGGTGATGCCAGACCATTTCACGGATTTTTACTTCTCCCAGTGCATTGAAAATCTTATTCGATGGAAAAGGGACAGGGGGAAATATGATATCGATCATCGCATCGACAACACGGATATTCTCACCACCAAAACGGGGTTTATTGGGTTGTTGCTCCATTTGAGCTAATTGGGTAAAAGAGGTAATTCGGCCATTTTGGCAACTGTTTGATTTGTGTTCGTGTTCACTCATTTTTTTATCCTTGCATTGAAATTGCTATTTTTGTTTATCGGTTACGATATAGAGCTGTTCATGTCCTAAACGTTTAAGTACATCCATAACACCGACGAAGTTTTGAAATGCCGACTCTTTATCACTATAGAGGACAACACTCATCTCTTTGCCACCTGAAACCACTTTTTGTTCAAACTGCTCTAAACTCACTTGAGTGGTTTCATCGACCCACAGGGTTCCATCTTTTTTGATGGTGAGTTTTAGTTCGGTCGGTTTATGCTCTGTTGCTGACCCTTTTGCTTCGGGTAACTCAACAGGGATTAATCCTGTTTTGATAAAAGTAGCGGTTGTAAGAACCATTACCAATAAAACGAGCATAATATCGATGAACGGGATGACGTTAATCGTATCCATACGTTTCATTTTCATGAAACACCTTTACTTTTTAGGGTATTTATTTCCCATGCAGTGAGTAAACGCTCCATTTTTCGGAGTAAAATGTTATAAAATACGATGGCAGGAATTGCCACGATGAGCCCCATTGCGGTTGCTTTGAGTGCTAAAGCTAGCCCCGTCATGATTTTTTTAGGATCAACCGCCCCTATATCACCGAGACTATAAAAGGTAATCATAATTCCTAAAACTGTCCCTAATAGCCCGATATAAGGTGCATTCGCACCGATAGTAGCGATAACTCCAACATGATTTCCTAAATCGAGTTCCAGTTCCTCTTTGCTTTTATACTCACCGATTCGAAGTGAGCCGTATACCATCAGTCGCTCGATAAAAAGGGATAAAGATACGAAGCTCATCAAAAGCAAAAGTCCGATAATTCCATAATCAACTCCATTACGGGCAACTTCCAGCCAATCACTATTTACCATTTATAATTTCTCCTTCGTTTAGTATTAATATCAAATTTGATATAACGTAATGCAATTTTTTTACCCTCACCCTTTATTGAAAATAGGGAGACAGCGGGTGTGGGTATCGTGGACGATGAGATCGGCTTCAATCCCGTAAACGTCACGGATCATATCGGGAGTAATCACCTCTTCAGGCAATCCGTCTGCGATAATTTTTCCATGGTTCATCACTGCGACACGACTGGAGACCAGTAGCGCATGATCGGGGTAATGGGTTGTTTTGAGAAAGGTGTAGCCTTGGGCACTCAGTGAGACAATCAGCTCCAAAAGGCGTATTTGGTTACCGTAATCGAGACCCGATACCGGTTCATCCATGATAAATATGTCAACCCCCTGAGTAAGAGCGCGTGCGAGAAGCACCATTTGTTTTTGTCCGCCGCTGAGCTGACCGAAAGGTCGCGTGGCTAAATCGGAAATTCCGACTCTCTCAAGTGATTCTTGTGCAATGACGTGATCACGAGCTGAGGGAGCAGCGAAAAATCCGAGTTTGGAGATACGACCCATCAGTACCATTTCCAACACACTGTAGTTAAAAGGGACATTGTGGTATTGGGGGATATAGGCGATATGCTCTGCAATCTCACGGTGCGAATAGCGGTGAAGGGTTTTTTCTTGGAGCCATATTTCACCCCGCGAAGCATGGATGAGTTTGAGGATAAGACGGATGAGGGTACTTTTACCGCATCCGTTTGGTCCTAGCAGGCTTACCACTTCGCCACGACGGAGAGTAAAATCAATCCCTTCTAAAACACTACGCGTAGGGTAAGAGAAATGGAGGTCATTGACCGTTATGATAGGTTTTAGTTCCATGCTGCCCTCGCATTTTTAAGTACGATGATAAAGACGGGAATCCCGATGAGTGACGTGAGAATCCCGATGGGGACTTCGACAGTGAATGCCAGTCGTGAGATGGTATCGGCAAGGAGTAAAAATGCTCCCCCCACTATCGCCGAAAGGGGCATGAGTAGACGATGTGAAGGTCCCACTGCCATACGGATGATATGGGGGATAATAAGCCCAATCCATCCGATAATCCCCGCCATAACAACCGAGAGTGAACTGGCTAGTGTTGCGAGTGTGATAGCCCCCAGACGAATCATCGTGACATTAATCCCCAACGCTTTTGCCTCTTCATCTCCCAAGCTCATAAGATCGAAGTATTTGCCCAATACAATCATCCCGATGACACTGGCAAGTATCGGAATCGAGATAAGTAATACTCCATGTAAATCTGCCATAGTCAAACTCCCCATCAGCCAATAAACGATAGCGGGGAGGGTGCTGTAGGGATCAGCGAGGTATTTGATGATGGAGAGGAGCGAGGTAAACAGCGCACTGCTGATAACTCCCCCCAAAACCAACATGACGGTGGAACGGGAGTTGGTGACCATGGTACCGATGAGTACGGCAACACCGACCGCGACAAATCCGAACGCAAAGGCGAGCAACTGGACGACATACCACTGTTGAGAGATAAGCATCCCCATTGCCGCACCGAACGATGCCCCTGCCAATACCCCTAAAATCCCCGGTGAGACGAGAGGATTGACAAACATTGCCTGAAACGCGGCACCCGATGTTGCGAGTGCGGCTCCGATGAGGATAGCAAGCAATACACGCGGAAGACGGATTTGTAAGATAATATTATCGAGTAGGGTATAGGTATCATTGCCTGTCCCTCCGAGAAGTTTAAACTGGAGGTAACTTATTAATGTCTCCAGTGTGATAGGGTACTGACCCCATAATAGGGATAAAGTAGCGACAACAATTAACAAAATTGTTGAGCCGATTATCCATCCCGCCGGTTTAATTTTTTTCATCATGCGCCTTAAAATTTCAGATTAATGCTGGCGAAGAGCCCGAATGGTTCACCGGTTTGATAAGTTGAAGCCGTAGCGGATGCTGCTAAAGCATTATCAGCTGCATTAATCGTAGCAATATACTTTTCATTGGTAAGATTGGTTGCCGTAAGGCGGAAAATGGCATTACGTGAACCCATAAACTGAGCCATACGATACGCTACATCAAAATCCACCAATGTATAGGCATCCACTTTTTGGGTATTTTGGACATCTCCCCATCGGCTTGAAGTATAACGGAGACTTGGGGTAAGGGTCCAATCGCCTAGCATGTAAGAGAGGGCAGCTTTTGCCATATATTGCGGTGCATCAGGGAGTTGTTTCCCATCGGTGTCGACGGTTGTTGTTGCACCGCTTTGGAAGTTCTGGGTAAATTGATAACGGTTATACGAGAGTCCGAGGAGAAATTCAAAATTTTCATTAATCGGACCATAAGCTGAGAACTCTGCACCGTATCCAAGAGCATCGCCGATATTGGCAGGATAGGAAACTCCGTACTGTGGATCATAGATATTAGCCTGTTTATTTTGGACAAATGAGACGAAGAGGCTTGGGTTAAGCGTTACAGCTCCTATGGTTGTTTTTACCCCAAAATCGATATTATTGGAGAGCTCTAAATCGAGTTTATCCCACAACTGTTGGAGTGTGACATTTTTAGCTACGAAGTTGGCTCGATTCGAAACATAGGTAGGAAAAAGATTGACATCAAATCCATAGGTGCGTGAGTAATCGATATACGCTGAAGTTGACGGTGATAGTGCATATCCAAGATAGAGTGAGGGGATAAAGGTATGGAATATTTTGTCATTGACACTTGCCCATGAATCGACGGCGGTTGTCGCAAGTGCCGTATCATAATCAGAACTGGTGGTTGCACTGGTATTGAGCGTATGGCTTTGCAGAGACCCTATTTTAAACGATTGGTATTGTAATCCGGCAACATAATTAAAATGCGCTATGGCTCCACTAACCTCTCCAAACGGAGCATGTAAAACATGATAAGCATTATCGGATAAAACACCGTATCCATCATATACTAAACTACCGTTGAGCACTTTGTATTTCTCTTGATCACTTGGTGGCCCGGGAGGGAGCTGTTTATGATACCAATATCCGATTTTTGTTTTCAGTGCTTCAGAAAAGGTGTGATCAAATGATGCCGTTGCTCCATAGAGGTCATGGTCTATTTGCCAATTAATTACGCGGTTTTTACTAACATTGCCATCACTGCTGGCGTTTGAATACCAATAATCCCCTTTGTCTTTTTTATAATACGGTTTAATCGTGATAGTATCGTTTGAGGTCGGTTTATACTCAATTTCTCCCAGTACGGCGGTGGTATCAAAACTCTGTTTGTTCCAGTCGTAGTAATTGACATCATTGGAAGAGGTTGGTTTACTCGTGCCATACTCTTTATTGAAATTTGCACTGAGATTAGTAGTATCGGCAAACGAGAGGTTGTAGTAGTTATGGTGATCATCAGAGTTGCGGATAGCGGTGATTTTGGTTTTTAATGCATTAGTCGGTGTATAGGTGAGACCGACGGTAGCGTTAAGTCGTTTCAGCTCACCTGAACCTTTTGTTTTGTCATTGCTAAGATCAGAAAATGATCCGAATACCGCTACATCACCGATTTTACTGCTATCAATTCGGACAAAAGTGCGTTTAAAATCATTACTGCCAAAGCTTTGTGATACTTCAGCTCCTAGAGTGTTTTTTGCCTCTTTAAGATTCATATCAACTTTACCGATGAGGCTCGAAAAACCGAGATTTTTATCAACAGGTAAGTATCCTTTGAGTAAATCGATTGAGCTAACATTCTCCATATCCATGAGCTGCTTTCCACCGCCGGGATTACTCGAAATCGGCATTCCATCGACCATAAATACCCCACCCGGACCGCTTTGGCTTTTTCCTCGAATACGGATGGGATCGTGATACGATGGTTCGTTTGATCCCGCTTGATCAACAGGGGTAAAATTAACAGAAGGGGAATACGCGATAACACTATAAGGGTTCATATTAGCTTGAGTCGATAGTGTAGCGATACTTTTGGTGCTAAACGTTTGATTGGCACTGCTACGATTTGAATCGGTAATCATAGTATCACCATCATCGAAGGTATCCGTGACAACGATTCGCTCGATTCCTAGTGGATTTGCGGTGAGAACCGCACACGCGGCAAGTGAGAGGAAAAAGATAGAGGGCTTCATTATTTATCTCCTACTAGATTTTTAGTTTGTTCATCACTTAGTTTTACATGTAAGAAAAGGTCGTAAAACTCTTTGGTTCGTTTCAATAAATCAACTTTGTACTCTTTAGGATGGAAGAGATGTGCTAACCATTGGATACCGAGTACACGCATAAACGATGGTGGGCGATCGATCCAGTTAAACGGTTGAACCGGAACGAGATGGATATGTCCTGATTTTACGGCACGAAGATTTTTCCACATTGGATCATTTTTTAGATCGAAGAAAACACTGCTATTTTGGACAATAATAACGTCGGGGTTATAGGTGAGGAGAGTTTCAAAGCTAATTTTTTCTAACCCTAAAATACCGCTTTGTTGGCATTTATGGACATTTTCACCCCCTGCAAAATTCATTGCTTCGACATGAAACGATTTATCGCATTCGGTTGAGAGCCCATCCATCCCCTCCGCATAATAATAGCGGACAGGTTTGAGCTTGGAAACACTGTTATGTACTTCACTGATAATACCTTGTGAATAGATCGCAAGGACTTCACCCCGTTTGTTTTCACCGATAGCATTACCGGCAAGACGAAACGCATTTGGCATATCGTTAACTTCTCGAAATGGAATCATAAAAGTGGGAATTTTGGTTTTTTCAATCTCACGAGCCACCGTTTGAACCAACATATCATCTTGCCATACGAGGACGAGTTGCGGTTTGTAGGTCATGAGTGTTTCGAGATTGATACTTTGACCTCCACCGTGAAATGATCCAATCACCGGCAACGAGAGAAATTTTTGATTTAAGAATTTTTCGTCAGCACTGTTATTTGAATTCTTTGCTGCGAAGTTCAGTCCAATCATTTTCTCAGGATTGAGGGTATAGAGGAGATAGTTCATCGGAGGGGATGAACCGAAAACCCGATCAGTGACATCGGGAAGAGTCACTTTTTTGCCGTCTAAATCGGTAAGTGTTTTCGCACTCATCGAGGTTGTAAGAAAGAGTGCTATGAGGAGTATTATTGACTTCATGGGTAACCTTTTAAGATTTATGGAGATTAAACGCGATAGGGATACTCAATTCAAAGGTTTTACCCAAAGCAGGGTAATCACCGCTGAGGCTGAGAATCGTCTGAATCGCTTTGGTATCGAGAAGATTGCTTCCGCTTGAGCTTTTGATTTGTGCTGTTTCAACGGTACCATCGGGTCTGAGAACGAACATAACCAATACTACCCCCTCAAGTCGCAATTTTCGTGCGATAGCAGGGTATGCGATGGCATTTTCGATCATAGCTCGTATATGTCCCAATGCCGCTCCGCCGATTTGGTTTTCTAAAACAGAGTTTTTTGGTACCTCTTTTTCAGAAGTTGTAGGTGCGCTATGAGGAGAATCATGAACATCAGTTGATGGCGGAGCTGAGGGGTGTTGAGGTACAGCTAGAGGCGCGGACGCCTCAGAGGAGAGCGTCGGTTGTTTCGTAGCTATCCTCTCAGGGGTCGTTGCCGAAATAGGGGTTGGTTCAATCGGTTGAGGTGTTTTGGCATGAGGTTTTGGTGCAGGAGTAGTTAGTTTAGGTTGCGGTAATTGTTCTAGTTTATGTATGTCGCCATCGGTAGAAGAAAAATCACTCAGTGAAATGACAACGCGCTCTTCCCCTTTTGTAAGTGGGATAGTATGGTGTGCGGCAATATAAAATAGTATGACTAAAAAGGTTGCGTGAATGGTAAAAGAGAATGCAAACGATTTTATATTTAATAATAAATTATTATGTTGTATCTCATTTGACATAACGATAGAGTTTGAAATACGCATCTTTTTTCCTTAGGATAGTAAAATATCAGGGGAGACGACAGGCATTTGAATAACCGCAGACAAACACTCCTGTCGCCTCGTCTCATACTTCATTTTGGCGAGAAAGGGATAGAATCTCTTTCTCTACGCTAGCCGCTTGGGCTAGGAAAGCTTGCCTCATCCGAGGCAGAAATTTTAGGATTAAAAAAAGTAATTCGCTTCTAAACGCAGTTCACGATTAGAGGTATCTTTGGTATACAAGGTTGTTGTATCATTACTTTGATCCATAAATCGTGCTTTTAGCTCAGTCCCTTTCCACCCTCCTGAGAGTTTATAGAGAACATCCAAATTCCATTGGTTAGTATCACCGTTTTGGAAGGCACGATCCGTCATACTTTGGTATGGTTTTTTACTGGGGTCACGATCATATGTAGCATAACTTAACATAGTGCTAAGTCCCGATATTAACGCATTAAAATCGTAATCCAATTGTGCTTTGTAAGCACGGGTATCAGCATTCCAGTCGGTTTGCGTCATACTACGTGTATATCCATCTGTCGGAAAACCGCGCCATGGAGCTATCAAGTCACCTCCACTAGCTGTATGCGATGTAGCCAATGTTAATTTTGCAGCGCGGTAATTAACGGATGTACGAAATGCGTATAATGAGGTGTCGATGCTATTGTCGGTATCAAAATTATTGCTTTTAGGTACGATGATATTTCCTGCCCCTTTATCACGCTGTATAATGTAACGTCCGCCGAAACTAACGATAGCATCACCGGCTTCTAATGCGTAATTGGCTTCGACTATCCCCTCATCAACGATATCGTTCCAATGCATTCCCCACGCTTGGAGTTCGAGGTTGTCAATCGATTTATTTTTGATACCGAGGATAGCTACACCCGGAGCATCGCCGTGTGTCCCTTGAACTGTAGCATAGTGGGTGCTGTAGTAGGCAGCAATTTTATCCGGAGTATCTCCTGTATCAGCCATTGAGCCAAAATAGGTCATCCCGCGTTCTTTGATTTTATCGGCATAATCAAGCTGTATAGTTGTGTTGAGGATATCGTTTGAGATAGCTTCATACCCTTCTATAGCGATTGGGATCATTTTGGTATCATTTGGTGAAATCCATGGATTGCTCATGAGCATCCGTCCACCTTTTGCTTTTGTTTTTGCAATGTCGTATTGCACATAAGCTTGGGCTAAAACAGCGTATCCTTTTCCATAGCTTACTGGTATGATACTTCCTGTGGCTGAACGTGATGAGTTACGTGAAAATAAATCTTTACTGGTAGTTGCGGTAGCACCGTCATAAGAGTCTGTTCGTCCCATAGGATTTTGGGTAGTGTAGAGTCCTGCACCGACACTGATTCCATAAAGAGGGTCTGTTTTATAAATCAAGCTACCACCAACAGCAAGACCGTTCGCATCAGAACCATTTTTTCCAGTTGCTCCGTTATTATCCCAATCAGTATTAAAATATTGAACGCGGAGACGTTTTTCCATCTTTCCGTTTACCAATGCATCGGTTAAAACATCCGCAGCAGTAGCCACCACTGTTGTTCCTAAAATGAGTGCTGTTGCAATGCTAAGTTTTGTCATAATAGATCCTTATTTACATTATTATTTATGCCAATGGAATAAAGTCCCCTTGGCTATGCTAGCCGCTAAGGCACTAAAACTTGCCTCTATCGAGGCAGAGTAATTATTTTTTTGGCAAGCCGTATCCGCTCGCTTTTAAGATTTCAAGTGCTTTTGGTGATGACATATAGCGCAAGAATTTTTTTGCCGCAATCTGATTTTCCGGTAAACCGTTTTTAAGTCCTACCATCGCTTGATCAATAATATTATAGGTTTTAGGATCAACTTCGACCCATTTACCAACATTTTTCATCTCTGGGCTTAGGACGATTGATTTTGCCATAAACCCGACATCAACCGCTTTAGTAGTTACGTAGCTTCCCACTTGTGAGATTGATTCAGCGGTAATGATTTTAGGCGTAGCCACATCGGCAACTTTGTAAAATTTCATGGTATTCATGGCTTCTACACCATATGGTGCAGTTTTAGGATTAGCAACAGCAATTTTTTTCACTGAAGAATCAGCGACAACTTCTACACCTTTGGAGAGATCCACCCCTGTATCACTCCACAGTACGAGTGAGCCATACGCATAGACGGTTGATGGTGTTGTAGTAAACCCACCTTGTGCCAGTTTCGCCGGAAATTCGACATCCGCTGACAAAAATGCATCATACGGAGCACCACTCATGATTTGTTGCGTCAATTTTCCAGATGCACCGGTGATAATTTTAACATCGATTCCTGAGTCTTTGGTAAATTCTTTGGCAATATCTGCCAAAGCATATTTGAGATTAGCCGCCGCTGCAACCGTAATCGTTTGTGCGCTAAGAGCTGAGGCAAACGCGAGGGATGCCAATACAATTTTTAACAGTTTCATTGAAACTCCTTAGTATCTATTTTGATATAGCGAAAATTACAAACACTGTATTGCAAAAAATGTTCGTAAAAAATACGACATTTTCGTTAGCTTTTGTAAGATATAACGAATTATATGAAAACAAATCTTAAAGTGGAGCGATTATGGATAAAATTGTGTTATATATGTGATAGAGTATTGTACACCATTTTATATCGTTAAAATGATGATTAAATTTCCTAAGTGTGGCATGGATTAATGGACTACAGGAAGCCCATCACTTTTCCATTGAGCAATTCCCCCTTTGAGATTAAGGGGGTGAAATCCATTGTCTGAAAGTATTCGTGATGCAGTAACACTCCGATTACCACTGTGGCAATAAACAATAATTGTTTTATCTTTTTTATCTTCCAGTTTAAAAAGGGTGTCATTTAATGCTTGCACCGGTATCAAAGTCGCACCTTCGATAAACTCTTGGGAAAACTCATCAGGAGTTCGCACATCCAGTAAAACAACGTTTTTGTCCTTCAGTAACATCTCATGTGCTTGTTTGGGTGAAATCGATTCAAAGTTAGTAAAAATCCACCCCTTTGTATAGGCCAAAAAGAGAGCAACTAAAGCCAGTACACTCCATGAAAGTAGGTTAGTAATTTGTTTTTTACTCATGTATAACTCCGTTTGGAATAGATGGTAGTTTGAGAACGGCAGTATAGTATGGAATAGATAACATTTACGTTATTTTTACATTGCAACAATATGATTACAATAATAAATAAATAAAAATGGAGATAAATATAATGAATAGTAATGGTATTTTTCAAAAGAAATACATTCTAATCGGGAGTGCAATAATAATTATTGGTATGAGCATTTGGGTTAGTAGTATGTTGTCTGGTAGTGAGCAAAAAGAGAAAATTTATGCTGATAAAGCGACCTCTATGGAGAAGATTTATACAAAAGCAATAGATGATCAGGATGTTATGTTGATGATGAATGCAATTAATATATCGACAAACACGGGAATTATTGAGGGGTTAAAAACAAACGATAGAACAAAAGTGTTAGAGACACTTCAATCGATAAAAAAAAGGTATAAAAACAACGCACTATTCGGTAATGTAAAAATACATGTACATGATCGAAATATTCACAGTTTTGTTCGACTTTGGAATCCAGAAAAATTCGGAGATGATCTGAGTGGTTTTCGTAAATCTATCGTAGCCGTAAAAGAGACGAGAAGTCCCGTTCTTGCACTTGAAGTAGGGGTTACAGGGGTAGAATTACGCGGCATTGTACCAATTGTTAGCGGTAATGAATATGTTGGTTCGGTAGAATTCATGCAAGGAGCCGATACGATTGTTACCGCATTAAAAAAGAAATTTAATTTAAATGTCATTATTGCATTAGATAACCGTTACCTAGAGACGGCGAAAGAGCTTCACGATGCTGCTAAAATAGGTTCCAATTTGACGTTGGCAACCCAAGAAAAAATAGTTGATAAAGAATTTTTGGATGAGTTAAAACAAACCACTTTGGATACCAATACCAAAACGTTCACTACTAACCACTATTATACAAAAGTAGTTCAGCTAAAAGATTTTTCTGGTAATGTTGTAGCTTATGCATTTTTAGGAGAACCATTAGGTGTTCTTGAAGAGCAGGTCAATGAGTCCAAAAAAGTATTACTCCGCCAAGTGGTTATTAATTCTATTGGGGGCTTTTTGATCTTGATTTTATTGTTTTATGTTATCCGTATTGCATTCTCTCAGGTTCAAGATAACGTCAAAACATTTAACTAAATGGGCTGACATTCATCGTTTTAGAAACGAGATTTCACCCCTTTGCGGGAATAATGAAGTTAGGACTATAACCCGATGATAATATGTAACGGTGAGATAATAGCGTAGGCACTTATGCCCACTTGCAGATTTTGGAGGGCATCTTGTTTTTCGAGGGCGATGAGGAGTGTTCCTCCTTCTAATCGTAATCCTATCTCAATATTTTCACCTGAACGCTCTAATGTTTCGATCGTTCCACTGAGGATATTATCAGATGTCTTAGAATCGGGACGTGATGATGCGATATGAATATCACTTGATTTGATAATTGCGTAGGTGTCACATCCGATAGCTAATCCCATATTCTCTACCGATTTAGCGGTGATGGTGGAGCGAAGGGTGTCTGAACCGCTGAGGGAGAGTGTGAGGGTCGAATGTAAACCGTTAGTCTCGATAGTTTGGAGGGTTGAGGGGATTTGGTTTCGTGCACTGGTGGTGAGAAAGGTACGGCTGAGGATGCGTGCGAGCCGTTCGGGGTCATTGCCTGCTTCAGCGAAACGGTCGATGAACTGGCGATGCAGTTCCCCCAAGCGATGAAAAGTAGCGATGAGCTCATGGGCATAGGGGGTGAGTTTTGTTCCTCCTCCCCCTTTTCCTCCCGTTGAACGTTCTATGAGTGGCTGATCGGCTAGGGCATTCATCCCGTTGATTCGCTCCCACGCCGCTTTGTAAGACATTTTCATCTCTTTTGCAGCAGCATTGATCGATCCTGTGGTATCGATTCGCTCCAACAGTTCAATCCTACCGTAACCTAGAAAGCTTTGATTCTCTTTGGTAAGCCAAAAACGTCCGTCAATCTTCATCCGTTTCCTCTTCTGGGGTTTCTTTATCGGTAAAGTTTATCAGTTTTTTAGCAACATTAACAGGGCAAAAGAAAAAAAGTTCAAAAATTGGATCGATAATTGTTGTCTCATCATCAATGATTTCAAACCCTTTAAAATGAAAACCCGCTCCATCCGTTTCACTGTTCATTGTTACCATAAAGTTCAATGGTGCGAGGGTACGGAGCATGTTGGTAACATTTTTATACTCTTTCGACGTAGAGGGTACCATGAGATTTTGATTCTCTACTTGACGGGCGTTAAGACGATGGCTTAATGTTGCTAAGGTGTCACGATGGAGAGTTTTATTCCATTTTATGACCCCTTTTGGGAAACGTAAATAAGGCGTTTTTGAGATGAGTGGATGGGGTGAAGTCCGTTTAATGGTTTCGAGTAACTTTAAAAAAGCATTTTTTCCACCGACAGCGGCGGCATATCCCAAAAGTTGATCGCGAAGCGCACTTTTTTCAGCTGATGAGAGGTGGTGGAATGGGCACATTGGTGGCCTTTAATTGAGATACGTCATTATAGCGGTTATAGCAAAAAACTTCGGTGCATGATAGGTTCTATCTCTTGTGCACTGAATTGATTGTTTAAAAAAAGGATATTTGCGAGTACCCCTTGTTCCAAGAGCATATTAGAGCCGTCTTTATAGGGAAGTGAGGCTTTTTTGACGACTGATAAAAAAGGTGTCTCTTTTCCATAAATGACGTCTACGGCACATTTTGCCCTGCTGAGTAGGGTTGTTAAAAGAGTTTCATCTATCGGAAGATGATTATCGCTGAGTCCTGCGGAGGTGGTGTTGATGATCATATCATACGTGTTTGGCATAAAGGTTTCCCACGTATAAGATTCAAATCCATTATCCTGAAAATAGCTAAGTCGATTTTTGGAACGATTTAAAATGGTTGGGGTGATGTTGTGATGGCGTAATACGATTGCTAACGCGCGAGCCGTTCCACCCGCCCCTAAAATCAAAGCATTGGAGAGAGAACCAAACGATTGAATAGCGGAATAAAAACCATCGGCATCGGTATTATAGCCGATAAGACGACCGTTTTCTTCGATAAGGGTATTAACCGCACCAATCTCTTTAGCCACTCCGCGTACTTCATCGCAGGCTTGAAATGCCGCTTCTTTATGGGGAACAGTGACGTTTGCACCGTTTAGCTTTTTGGCAAAAAAAGTCTCTTTGAGCAGTGCTCCATCATCTAAATGGGTGCGGGTATAACACGCATTAATCCCTAATGTTTTAAAAACGGTGTTATGCATGAGCGGCGAGCGAGAATGGCTTACCGGATCACCGAAAATGGTAAAAATTTTCATGTAGGATTGATGAGATCATCCAAGGTACTTGTTAATGCACCGAGTTTGTTGGTCACTTCGAGGTATTCGAGTTCATGCACCGAATCAGCGACGATTCCGGCTCCTGCTTGGAGGATAATCTCATTTTCTTTAACCAGAGCGGTACGGATGGTAATGGCACTGTCCATATTTCCATCAAAACCGAAATATCCGATAGTACCGCTGTAAAAGCCCCGTTTTACCCCTTCAAATTCGGCGATCAATTCCATCGAGCGTATTTTTGGTGCACCCGTCATAGTTCCTGCCGTAAACGTAGCGGCGAGGAGATCGAACATATCTTTATCACTTTTCAAAGTTGCATGGACATCAGAGACAATATGCATTACGTGCGAATAACGCTCAACGTGCATCATCTCCTCTACCCGTACGGTTCCCGTTTGTGCAACGCGTCCCACATCGTTACGTCCGAGATCGATAAGCATGAGATGCTCTGAGAGCTCTTTAGGATCACTCAAAAGCTCCTCTTCGAGTTCCAAATCACGTTGTTTACTACCACCACGTTTACGTGTTCCTGCGATAGGGCGGAGTAAAATATCCCCATCACTGAGACGCACCATCACCTCAGGAGAGCTACCGACGATACTAAAATCACCATACTCCATGAGATACATATACGGTGAGGGGTTTTTGATTCGTAATACACGATAAAAACTAAACGGGTCGATAGAAGCATGACGAACATAACGGTTTGTCATCAAAATTTGAAAGACATCTCCACTACGAATCATCTCTTTGGATTTGTCCACCATCTCAAAAAATTTCTCTTTTGTATGGATAAAACTGCCGCCTTTGTCATTTTTGATAGGGATGAGTGGGGTAAAGTGATAGGATTCTTTGAGAGATTTTTCAATATCACTAAATTGCTCTTGGATAGTTTCCAGTGATGTGATAAAGGTAATAGTAGCCGTTTTATGAGAGACAACCGCCACAAATTTTGGCAAGATTAAATCCATATCGGGGATATGGGTTTGATCTTCTAAATGTGCCATAGAGGAGTTTAAAGTAGGTTCAAACACTTGCACCATATCATAACCGATATACCCGATAAATCCATCGATATACCCGATATCGAGTTCTTTGGCTTTAGCATGATAATAGCGTTGATCGATGGTTTGGTAATAGCGTTTTAAAAATGAAAAAGGGGATTCATTACTTTCTGAAGTAAAATTATTTATATCAGTATGTTGGGTTGTATTATTTTGGTAACGCAATCGTTCGCGAGCACCAATAGCGATAATTGAATAATTACCGTTACTGTTTCCGGCGCTCTCTAATAAAAAAGAGATTTCGCCGCTAAATTGCTCTTTGAGCTTTTCATAGACGGCAATTGGGGCAAATTGATCGAGGGAAAAACGGTGAGAATGGATCACATTATCCCTTTATTCTAAATGCTTTGGCTTCGATATTTTGACGAATATTGCCGATAGCATCTTGAACTGCTTTTTCCCCTTGGAATGGTCCTACGAGAACTTTAGTCTTATCACCTGATTTTTGTGTTGTGTATTTCATACCGCTTGCATTGAGACGACTAAATAGAGCTTTGTCTGGTTCTTTCTCAAACGATCCAACTTGTACAAAGTAGGTTGTACCGCTGGTAGTTACAGTTTTTGCCTCTGCTTTAGCTTCTGTTTGTTTTACCGGTTCTGTGGCTGTGGCAGGTGTCGCTACTGCAGGTTTAGGTTCTACTGCTTTAACTGCTGGTTTTGGTGTAGGGGCAGCAGGTGCTTTTTTAGCCTCTTGTTTTATGATAGCCGGTTGCGCTTTAATAGGCTCAGTTTTAGGGGTTTTTACAACTACAGGTTTAGCTTCTACAGGTTTGGCAACTGGCACTACTTTTTGAACCGCAGGTGCTGCTTGAACTGTTTTTGGTATTGCAGGAGCAGTTTGTGGTGCAACAGGTACGGATGCCACAGGAGTCTCTTTCAAAGACTCCTCTTTAATTTTTTGTGCAACTTTATTTAAATCCATAGTTGCGTTGCTTTTGTTGGTTTCATTACCTTCTTGAATCACTTCTACGGGCTCAAAGAGTGGATCGTTGATGATTTCAGTCGGTGCAGTCGGTTCTGGAGGGAGAACAGCTTGAGGTGCTTTTTGAACTTCATCTTTTTTAAGTGAGTTCATAATTACCAGTACAATGATAAGAATAAGGGTGAGGGTCGCAATTGCTAATAGCAGTTTTTTACTGCCAGAACCTGATCCCCCTTTGTTGAGAATAATATCATTGAGTTCGTTTTTTTCTTCCATTAAATACTCCTTTAATTACATATGTTTTGACCATGAAGCACCGCGCTCTTTAGCGTAGACTTCATAAGGCAAATTAAGAATGTTATACTCAAGCGGTAGATCATCAGCGGGAAACATACGCCACTGTTTTGGTTGTTTAGCAGCCAGTTTCATAGAGATCATTTTACCCAATTGTATCGCTTCTTGCAGTGTAGTATGTCCTTTATGGATATAAACATGCAAATGTCCCGGTGTTTTTGTTTCGAAAGCGGTGAAATTAATAAATCCCTCTTCTCTAAGCAACAATTGTGCCTTATGATAAAAGCGTTGAGGATCGGTACCATTATAATCAATGACAATATTTTCAACTTTATTAAATTGGTTAATGAGAGAGTGTGCTATCGTGATTTGCTTTTTTAAATGTTGATCGATGAGTGCTTGAGTTAGCATTTTAGGAATTTTTTCATATTTGTTATAGAAAGTACGTCCTTTGAATTCTATCTTGTCAAACGTACCTTCATGTTTTATCCAATAATGATCTGAAATCATTTTGATCAGTTTCATATCCATCGATGTCATTTAAACTCCTCACAGTAGATTTTCTCACAGAGATACCAATATCTCTATGATTTTTAATAGGTAGATTGTTTATATATGATAAATCCACGTGCTAGGGTTTTTAATTCCTCTTTGATTGCGGCTTGTTTACCTTCATTTTCAATATCGTCCAAAACGTCCGCAATTTTATTGGCGATAAACTCAAACTCTTTCTCTTTCATACCGCGTGATGTTAATGCCGGACTTCCGATACGGACACCTGAAGTGACGAATGGAGAACGAGTTTCACCCGGAACAGTGTTTTTATTGACGGTAATCCCTGCACGTCCAAGTGCCGCATCAGCTTCTTTTCCACTGAACGGTTTATTTAAAAAGGATACGAGAACGAGGTGATTGTCGGTTCCGCCACTAACGATATCATACCCACGTTCCATCAATACTTTAGCTAGTACAGCTGCATTTGCTTTGACTTGCGCAGCGTATACTTTCCATTCAGGAGAGAGATTGTATTTGAATCCGACCGCTTTTGCCGCGATGACATGCACCAACGGTCCCCCTTGAAGAGCTGGAAAGATAGCAGAATTGATTTTTTTAGCAATCTCTTCATCATTGGTCATAATCATACCACCGCGAGGACCTGCAAGGGTTTTATGAGTTGTTGTAGTGACAATATCCGCGTACGGGAACGGGCTAGGATGTTCACCCGCACACACCAGACCTGCGATATGGGCGATATCGGCAAACAAAAGTGCACCGACTGCATCGGCAATTTCACGGAATTTTTTGAAGTCAATTTCGCGTGCATAAGCAGATGCACCACAGACGATGATTTTCGGTTGAACTATTTTTGCGATATCCATAACTCGATCATAGTTGATACGACCATCAAGCTCTACACCGTATGAAAAACTGTGGTAGTTTTTTCCCGAAAAGCTCACTTTTGAACCGTGAGTCAAGTGTCCGCCATGACTGAGATCCATACCGAGGAGTTTATCACCCGCTTGTAGTAATGCGGCATAAACTGCACCGTTTGCTGATGAACCAGAGTGTGGTTGAACGTTGGCAAATTTACATCCGAACAGTTCACATGCACGATCAATTGCAAGCTGTTCAACGCCATCGGCGTATTCACATCCGCCATAGTAACGTTTAGCAGGATACCCTTCAGCGTATTTGTTAGTAAACACAGATCCCATAGCTTCCATAACGGCAGGGAGGGTAAAGTTTTCAGACGCAATCATCTCTAAATGATCGGTTTGACGTTCAAGCTCTTGCTCACATAAGGTGTAAATTTCATTATCGAATTCTTTGAGGAAACTCATTCTTCTTCTCCGTTGTTAAGTTGGTTGTTGTTTAAAGGTTTCATTGCCGGGAAAAGCAATACGTCCCGAATAGAGTGTTGGTTGGTGAGCATCATCACCAAACGATCGATGCCGATCCCTTGACCGGCTGTTGGTGCCATACCGTAGCTAAGAGCGGTCACGAAATCTTCGTCCATCTCATGGGCTTCATCATCACCCGAATCTTTAGCCGCCATTTGACCTTCAAACCGCTCTAACTGATCGAGTGGATCGTTGAGTTCACTAAAAGCGTTGGCTATTTCACGTCCAGCAATGAAAAGTTCAAAGCGATCTGTTAACTCAGGACGTTCATCATTACGTCGTGCAAGGGGAGAAATCTCAACCGGATAGTGGGTGATGAAGGTTGGATTAATCAGTTTAGCTTCAACGAATTCATCAAAGAGTTCCCCTTGAAGCTGTCCGAGATTCATTGCCGCATTGGCTTCGAGATTTTTCGATTTCAAAAATGCCAAAATGGCCTCTTTGTTATTGACAATCTCCTCAGGTACTCCGCCGATAAGAGTGAGGCTTTTAACGAGTTCAATTTCGCTAAATTGGTCGAAATCGACTTCGAGTTCGCCATACGGGAGACGTTTTGGGAGGTTGAGATGATCAAAGAGATACTCGAAATACTCTTTAGTGATAAGAATCAAATCTTTATAAGTTTTGAATGCCCAATAAAATTCGATAGAGGTAAACTCAGGGTTGTGGGTTGCGTCCATCCCCTCATTACGGAAGTTACGATTAATTTCAAATACCGCTTCAAATCCGCCGACGATGAGACGCTTGAGATATAACTCAGGGGCAATTCGTAAAAATCGATCTATCCCTAATGCATTATGATGGGTCACAAACGGTTTGGCATTCGCACCACCAGCAATCGGATGCATCATCGGAGTTTCTACTTCGAGGAACCCTTTATCTTCAAAAAAACGACGGGTAAGACTGATTACCTTTGAGCGGATATGAAATGTTTTACGCACTTCAGAATTCATAATCAAATCCAAATAGCGCTGTCGGTATCGCATCTCTTTATCGGTGATTCCGTGAAATTTTTCAGGAAGAGGGGAGATTGCTTTGGTGAGGATTTTGAGATCATCTGCGTGCAGAGAGAGTTCTCCATGCTGTGTCACAAACGGATAACCGCTTACTTCGATAATGTCTCCCACTTCGATTAGTTTTTTAAAAACATCGTTATAAAAATTTTCAGGAAGATTGTCACGAGCAACATAAACTTGGAGCATTCCGCTTTCATCTTCGATTTTAATAAAACTTGCTTTACCCATCAAACGGTAGAGTTTGATTCGTCCTGCCACCGTGTAGTGACGATGCTCATCACGTTGATCCTCTTTTTTAAAAAGATCGGAGTTGACGTTATGAAACTTTTCGATGGTGGTATTACGCTGTGAATGGTTTGCGTACGGATCAATCCCCATATCTCGAAGAATTTTCCCTTTTTCGATCCGTTGTTGTATGTATTGATTATCAAATGTCACTAGTTTTTCCCTTTATTATTGGCATTCACGGCATTTACCGTAAATTTGCATAGAGTGTTCTTCTATTTTAAATCCAAATGCTTCTGCAATTTTTTGCTGTTTTTCTTCAATTTCATCATCAACAAATTCGGAAATGGTTCCGCATTTTGTACAGATAAGATGGTCATGATGATCTTTGGCACCCAGTTCGTATTTTTTCCCTTGCGCTCCAAAGGAGAGTGAGGTGACCATGTCGGATTCTTCTAAGAGTGATAACGTACGATAAACTGTAGCGATTCCAGTGCCTAGTTCAGGGTGCTTTTCTTGAATAAGATGGTGTAACCCTTCTGGCGTAAGGTGCTCATCCGAGTTGTACAGCATCTCTAATATAACTTCGCGCTGGATGGTAAATTTGAGCGCATTGACTTTTAGAAGCTGTTTGAAATCGCTAAGTAATTTAGCATATTCAACAGTGCGTTCTGTAAAGTCTGTATGTGAACTCATAACTTATTTCCCTTTTTTTGCGGATGGTGTAGTTGAGTCATTTTTATCACTTTTATTGCTATCCATAAAATGAGTCACCTTATCTGTTTCGATGTGTAATATAAAATTTCCGGTAGCAAACATTGGTTCAAAGAAAATACTACTTTTCATTTTCTCTCCAAAATTTTCTCTTATCGCTGTAACACTAAAAAGGGCATAGATAATAACCGAGAGGATAAAGAAAAATTTGCTTGCTCCAACGATAAAACCGAGTCCTTGATCCAAAGGTCCTAATCCACTTAGCGTACTAAGACGTTTAAAACCGGCACCTAATGCAACCATAAATAGCCAAAAAATTCCGACAGTAAAAACAAATCCTACTAAATTGATGGCTGCTGATGATTGAAAATTAAAAAACGTAGTGTTGAGAAAATTTCCGATAGCACCACCGATATGTGAAGCGATAAAAAGTCCTCCAACAATTCCGACTAATCCAAATAACTCTCTGGAAAAACCGTTTAACAGCCCTTTTAACCCCAATAATAAAATAATTGAGCCTACGGCAACATCAAAATAATTCATATCCATTACAACTCCATTTCGTATCGATCTTTACCGTTCTCTTTTGCTCGGTACAAAGCGTTATCTGAACGCTGAATTAAGCTATCCATTGTATCATCATCACGCAGTTGTGTCAGTCCAAGACTAATGGTGACAGAAATTTGTTCATTTTGATATAGCGGTTTGTTCTGTCTGCAAAGAGTTAAGAGACGTTCTGCAATTAATTGAGCACCTTCGATGTCGGTTCGATTGAGTAAAATTAAAAACTCTTCTCCCCCAAAACGGTAAACTTTATCTCCATCACGAAGAGCTTTTTTAAGAAGTTTGGAGAGAAAAATAAGAATTTTGTCACCTGCAATATGTCCGAAATGGTCGTTGATGCTTTTGAAGTTATCTATATCTAGCATTAAGATAAAGAGTTCGTTAGTACTTCTCTCTTTGGAAAGAATTTCATCAAAATGTTTTAAAAGTGCGTATCGATTAAAAGTTTTTGTAAGAGGATCAAGCGTTGAAGCTATCTCTAAACTTTTAACTTGTGAATTTAGACCTGAAATAATGTTATTCGCTCGGGAAACTTCATTGCTAAGGTGGGATTGTATATCGGAGAGTTTCTCGTTAAAGAATTTCAAATTAATAAGCTCTGATGGCTGATTTTTTAAAATAGATGCATGTTTATCGGATATGTGCTCGTATATTTCATTGGATTGAGTATACGAATCGATACTGAGTTTGGCAATATCTTTGTAGTTATAAGAATCATCACTGTTGTATTCGTGCAAATCGAGATCCCCGGTGAGATGATGATCTAGTACTTCTTTAGTAGCAATAGAGACAAGCTCGGCAAATTCAAGAGGGGTGATTTTTTCTTGACGTTTAGCCGCACTTTCTAAATAAAAAGAGAGCTCTTTGTAAAAAAGAGATAAAAAAAGGTTTATTTGTGCTGATTCCATAACACTCCCCTTATCTATAAATATCTATCTCTATAAAATGCGCAATTATACTTCTTAAAACCTAAATGTAGCTTTTGTAGCGGATAATCAGTCGATTTTTAGGATAAAACGATAAAATTGCCTACCTTAAAAATAATATTATGTAATGACCTTAGGTCTAAGCACATCAGGAGAGATAATTATGACGTCGTGGAGCCGCTCCAGCTGGAGAGAAAAAACAATTAAACAACAACCAACGTATCCTGATCAAGCTTATCTTCACGCTATTGAAGAGCAGTTAAAAAATTATCCTCCCCTTGTTTTTGCGGGAGAAGCACGTAATTTGAAAAAAAGTCTTGCGGATGTATGTGAGGGTAAAGCATTTTTACTGCAAGGTGGTGATTGTGCAGAGAGTTTCTCAGAATTTCATGCTCATAATATTCGTGATACTTTTAAAGTGATGATGCAAATGGCAGTAGTTATGACGTTTGCAGGCGGTGTTCCTGTTGTTAAGGTTGGACGTCTTGGCGGACAATTTGCTAAACCTCGTTCGTCTGATATGGAAACGATTGATGGTGTGAGTTTACCGAGCTATCGTGGAGATATTATCAATGGTGTTGAATTCAGCGAAGAAGCACGTGTTCCTGACCCTTATCGTATGGTTCAAGCGTACAATCAATCAGCCGCTACGTTGAATCTATTGCGTGCATTTGCATCGGGAGGTTTAGCTGATTTACATCAAGTTCATGCATGGAATCTCGGTTTTGTCGGACAAAACGAAATGACACGAAAATATGAAGAACTTTCACGTCAAATTGATGATTCACTTCGATTTATGGCAGCGTGTGGGATTACATCCGATACCTATCGCACTTTGCGTGAAACTGATTTCTATACCTCTCATGAAGCCCTATTGCTCAACTATGAAGAGGCATTTACACGCCAAGATTCACTGACGGGCGAGTGGTACGATGTATCGTCTCATATGTTGTGGATTGGGGATCGTACGCGTCAACTTGATGGTGCACACGTAGAATTTATGCGCGGTATTAACAACCCAATCGGAATTAAAGCCGGTCCTTCAATGTCTACCGATGATTTATTGCAATTGTGTGATATTTTGAACCCGAATAATGAAGCAGGTCGATTAAATGTCATTGTTCGAATGGGAGCCGATAAAGTGGGTGATGATATGCCGAGATTGGTACGTGCTATCGAGGCTGAAGGGAAAAAAGTGCTCTGGAGTTGTGATCCAATGCATGGAAATACCATAACAAGCAATGGTTACAAAACGCGTCCGGTTGAGCAAATTCTCAAGGAGATGAAACAGTTTTTCCAAGTTCATAAAGCAGAGGGAACCTATGCAGGTGGAGTCCATTTAGAAATGACCGGTAAAAATGTTACGGAGTGTTTGGGTGGATCGTTTGAGATCACTTCAGATAACCTCAAAAGCCGTTATCATACCCATTGTGATCCACGTCTCAACGCAGACCAATCCTTAGAATTGGCATTTTTGATTGCTGACACACTTAAAGAAGCACATCGTTAATTCGTCATTCCCGCGAAGGCGGGAATCCAGCTAGACTCCCGCCTTCGCGGGAATGACGGAATATGAAATTATCTTTGCCTCATTACTTAATTACAATTATTTCTTCTGACATTTTGGACAAATACCTGAAATAATTACCGATACCTCTTCTGTTTTATAAGCACTTTGTGATGCTACTAGTTGAATAAAACTTTGCGGGTCAAACTCGATATCTTTCAATTCACCGCATTGCGTACATAAAATATGTGCATGTCTCTCTTTTTCAATCTCATAGTGTGTTTTTTGCCCAGGAACTTTTACTTCTCGAATCAAATTAACGCCCATCATACTGTGTATATTTTTGTAAAGCGTTGCCAGTGAGATTGAGCTAAAAATTTGACGTATAGAGCTGTAAAGGTCATCAATCGAAATATGTCCATGATATTCCATAAGCTCAATAATCGCTAGCCGTTGGGGTGTTGCTTTGAGTTTGTGCTGTTGCAATAGAGTGTAATTTTTCATAATATGCAATTATAAAAGAAAAATCCAAGAAATCAGATAAAGAGTAAAGGAATGGGCTTATTGTTTAATATTGATTTAAATTCTCAAATTCTTGAACCCAAAAAAGGGTTCATTCTAAAAACTTATAAGGAATCGATGACCCGTTGTAATTCATCGGGTTTGTTAGAGTATTGCATTGCGGTATCTTTACTGATCAATTTTTTACGTAAGAATTCAACAATCTCTTGAGTTTGAGTGGTCATCCCAGTTACTTGTTGATTCAGTTGCATTTGAGAGTACATTTGGTGTACTTTATCTTCACGAATCAAGTTGGCGATTGCCGGATTGGTAATCATTACCTCTTGTGCTGCAATACGTCCTCCCCCAATTTTAGGGAGGAGCGCTTGAGAGATAACGGCAACCAAAGAGGTTGAGAGCTGTGCTCGAACTTGTGGTTGCTCTTCACCGCTAAAGACGTCAATGATACGGTTAATGGTACCGGGCGCTGAATTGGTATGGAGGGTTCCAAAAACCAAGTGCCCGGTTTCAGCGGCGGTAAGGGCAGCAGAGATCGTTTCACGATCACGCATCTCCCCAATCAAAATAACGTCAGGGTCTTGTCGGAGTGCGTATTTAAGTGCGGCGGAGAAGCTCTTCGTATCTGTTCCGATATTACGGTGTGAGAAAAGCGATTTTTTGTTTTGATGGACAAACTCAACGGGATCTTCGACGGTGATAATATGACGCGCTTCATTGAGATTAACTTCATTAAGCATTGCAGCAAGTGTGGTCGATTTACCGCTTCCGGTAGGTCCTGTTACAAGGATAAGCCCTTTTTCTCTTTTAATGAGTTCTTTAAATATTTTTTTTGCATTTAAATCATCCAAAGAGGGGATGGTAGTAGGAATGATACGAAAGGCACAAGCGATATCATCCATCGTTTTATAGTAGTTGGCACGGAAGCGACCTACATCGGGAATAACGATTGAGAAGTCGAGTTCATTATTCTCCTCAAATGCTTTTTTTTGTTTTTCAGTTAAGAGTGAATACGCCATCTCTTCAATTTGCTTTCCGTCCATAATAGGTAAATTGAGGGCAACAAGACGTCCGTCAATACGAATTTGAGGCTCAGAACGGCTAACCAAGTGCAAATCAGATGATTTGTAGGCAACAACACTTTTAAGCAGTTTATGAATATCTAGGGATTGACTCATGGTAAAAATAGTCCTTCATATTGAGTTTGATTAAAACCGATTATAACATTTGAGCCGTATTCTATCACAGGACGTTTAATAAGTCGATTTTCTTTTGTCATCCACTCAATTTTATCGTTGTTACTGAGATCTAACGATTTTAAATCAAGGTTCTTATAGGTTGTCCCTTTTGTGTTGAGCAAAAGTGAAAGGTCACTTTTATCACACCATTCAGAGATTTTTTTCGAATCTACGGGGGTAGTTTTGAAATCAACAAATGTATATTCAATTTTATGTGTGGTTAAAAAGGTGAGTGCCTTTTTGACGCTACCGCAGTTTTTAATACCGTAAACAGTTACCATGATAATTACTCAATAATCTTAGGGACGATAAAAAAATGATCTTGTGAATGGGGTGTATGGTTTAAGATGTCGTCATTAATTTGACGATTTACTCTCCGGATATCATCGCGTAGATGGGTTGAGCTAGTATCCATCGAGAAAGTCGGGTTAACACCATCGGTAGAGAGTTCGGAAAGATTATCCACAAATGAGACGATTTCGGACATTTGAGCAATCATCTCTGAACGATTTTCAGCCGGTATTTCTAAAAATGAGAGTTTTTCAAGACGTTGTAAAAGTGTTTCATCAATATGCATACTTTGAACCTAGTGAGGGAAATTTATTCTCTTATTGTAGCGAAAAATAGTTCTTATTATGAAAAATTAACAACTCTTGAGTTATCATTATCATCAAATAGATCAATTATGATTATCCACAGGAGCCCTTTTGAGCCTTAAAGAGAATATACAAGCTCTCCAAACTGAGCTAAGTTCGGAAGAAAAATTTTTTGAAAGTGCCGTGAAAACGGAACGTTTTGTTAAAAAATACCAAAAACCATTGATAGCATCATTGTTAGCTTTGGTATTTGGTTTAGGTGGATATGCAGGTTATGAAGCATACGAAAAGGCAAAAATGGAGAAAGCCAATAGTGCTCTTAATCTTTTATTGATGAATCCTAGTGATTCAAAAGCTAAGCAAGAGCTTGCTAATAACTCCCAACCGTTATATGAACTTTATACATTGTCACAAGCCCTTAAAAATAACGATCTTAAAGTGTTAAGTACACTAAAAAGCTCTAAATCAGGGGAAGTAGCTGATATTGCTACCTATGAAAGTGCGATAATTAGTAAAAATGAGAAAGAGTTGGGAACTTATAGCAAAAAGCAAGATGCGATTTACGGTGATTTAGCAACGATTGAATTGGCGGTAAAAGATATACAAGCAGGTAATGCTTCTAATGCCCATACATCCTTGTCAAGAATTAAAGAAGATTCATCACTCTATCCTTTGGCTCAAATGTTGAGCCATTATGGTGTGAAATAATGAGATATCTTTTTCCTTTAGCCTTGTTAGGGATACTTTTTCTTCAAGGGTGTTCACAAAAAGAGGTATTTAAACCAGAAAATCTAAAAGGGGAATGGCGTAGTAGTGGACATTTGAGTTCACCTATCAGCAATGTCTCACTCAAAGCGGCTGTTTTAGAAAACCGAAATCTTTTGACCAAAGAGGGTGAAAAAAAATTAAAAATTCCGGAAGGATTTCGTTTTATCACTATAAATGATGGTTGGATTATTACTCAAAACAGTCTCAATAATTTAGAATTAATTCCTGAAGACGGTGTTAGTGAGCATGTTACAATCGAGCTAAAACGTTCTGTTGCAGCAGCTAATATCGAAGGGGATGTAATAGCAATTTTGTTTGCCAATAATGAGATGGCATTGTATTCATTACAAAGCAAAAAATTAACTTTTAAAGAGAGTTCAAATGCTCCGATAGCTGTGGATGAACGGATTGTTAACCCTTATTTCTTAAAAGATTTAGTTGTTTTCTCAACATTGGACGGAAAAATTGTCATTGTTAATTCAACAGAAAAAAAGATGCTTAGATCAATTGTTGTTGGTTCAGAAGAGTATTTTAACAATGTAACTTATCTTAATGTTATAGAGAACAATATGGTTGCATCTACCGGTAATACGGTTCTAGCCCTTTCTCAAAAAGAGAATCGTGAAAAATACGAAGTGCGTGATATTGCTTATAGTGATGATGGAATATGGTTGACGACAAAGCAAGGTGAAGTTGTAGCACTTACTTCAACATTGCAATTCAAAGGGAAGAAAAAATTCCCTTTTGCCCATTTTGTAGGGATTTCGGTTCAAAAAGATCATGTTTATGTTGTAGAGCAGGGGGGATATTTAATTGCGTTAAGCAAAGACTTACTCACCTATGATGTGTATGACATTGATATGAAGCATGAGAGCGTATTCGCTGGAGAGGGAAGATTTTATTTTGGCGATCGTTACATTGATGTAAAATAAATGTCATCTGCCGTTGAAGCTTTTTGTGAATATATAACCATTGTCAAATCCCTGAGTCCTAATACAATTGAAGCGTACCGTCATGATCTCGATGAAATTGAGAGATTGACACAGCGTCCTTTGGTGGAGTTGGATACGGCTATGATTGTGAATGTTTTAATGAAGATTGAGAATAAGCGAACGCTCAATCGAAAGTTATCCTCTGTAAACTCTTTTTTAGACTTTTGTTATAAAAGCCATTTTGATGCCAAACTCTCTAAATTTCGTCTTTCCAAACTTCCGCAAACACTTCCAAAATATTTACCGTTTGAATCGATTATGGGTGGATTAAATAGTATAGACAAATCCGATTGGTTAGGATTGCGTGATTATGCATTAATACTTTTTCTCTATGCCACAGGGACGCGTATCAGTGAGTGTTTGGGGATTCATGAAGAGGATATTGAAGGGGAGTGGTTACGTGTGCGCCACGGTAAAGGGGATAAAGAGCGCTATATCCCTATTGCGCATGAGGCACTTAAAGCGCTAAGAGCATATCGAGATGCATGCCCCTATGTTAAACGCTCTTTATGGCTCAATTACCGTTTTGAGCCTTTAAGCCGTATCTCGGTATTTAAAATTACCCAAAAGTATCTTGGTGTTTCTCCCCATGCGCTTCGACACTCTTATGCAACGGGTCTGATATTGGGTGGAGCTGATTTACGGGTAGTACAAGAGCTTTTGGGGCACGCTTCATTAGTCACGACTCAGATATATACCCATGTGCAGAAGTATAATCTTCAGGAGACGGTATTGAAATATCATCCGATGGCAGATGCTATGAGAGAGGAGAAAGTATGATTTGTTGTGATATAGGCAACACAACCGCTGATATTTATGAAAAAGATGTGTGTCGAAAAGTTCTACTTTCGGAATTCAAACCTGAAGTGTTCATTGGTGAAGTGTGGTATGTTAATGTCAACCAAAGTATTCAAGACCAACTCGAAACTTTACCGAATTGGTATAATATAGAACTTTTGGTGGAGAGAGAGAAATATTACTCCACCATGGGGTTAGACCGTATTATGGTGTGTGAAGCGATAGATGATGGTGTGATAGTGGATGCCGGGAGTGCCATTACGGTAGATGTAATGCAAGGTGGTGTGTATCAGGGGGGATTTATTGCATTAGGTCTTCGTGCAGCGCAAGAGGCATATGCTAAACTCTCTCCCGCATTGGATATGTCATTTAACTTTGAGGTAGATTTGGCTAAAATGGCGAAAAATACCCCTGATGCACTCAGTATCGGTTTTTTAGCCCCTTTAATCGAAAAGATTGAGGGTTTAGGAAAACCCATTTATGTGAGCGGCGGAGATGCACGGCTGTTGTCTCGTTTCTTTAGGGAGGCAAAAGTGGATGAAAATTTGATTTTCACAGGGATGAAGAAGTTGATAGATAAAGGGGCTAAATGCTAAGTGTTGCACTTCCTAAGGGGCGAATTGCCGAAGATACGTTAGAGATATTTGAAACAATCTTTGGAAGCAGTTTTAAATTTGATGATCGCAAATTGATTTTGCAAACGGAAAATTTTAAATTTTTATTGGTACGTAATCAGGACGTCGCTACCTATGTCTATCATCAAGCCGCTGATATCGGTGTTGTCGGTCTCGATACGCTCGAAGAGCAGGGGTTGGACGTTATACGGTTACTGGATTTGCAAAAAGGGAAATGCCGTGTCGCTATCGGGATGCGTGCAGGTGAAAAACCCGATTTTACCAAAAGCGAAATCAAGGTAGCGACGAAGATGGTGAACATCACCAAACGCTATTTTGCTGAGCGTGCAGTGGCCGCTGATATTATCAAACTTTACGGTTCCATTGAGTTGGCTCCTCTCGTGGGATTAGCCGATATGATCGTTGATGTGGTGGAAACGGGGAGTACGATGAAGCAAAACGGGTTGGAAGTGGTAGAGACGATTATGGAATCGACCACTCACCTGATTGCCAATAAAAACAGTTTTTTTGAAAAAAAATCTGAAATTTTAGATATTTATGAAAAAATAAATACCCTTCTTTATCCTCAATAATTATAATTACCATTTTTTAATAGAATCTCGTGAGAGATTTTATTCTTCTTATCCCTTTTTTATCCGTTTTTTGTTACACTACCTCATTATATAGTCACTATTTAGGAGATACAATGGCACTTAAAGTCGCAATCAACGGAACTGGACGTATAGGACTTATTGTTGCAAAAATTATTGCTTCACGTACTGATATTGAATTAGTAGCACTTAATACGACTGCTAAACCTGATATGTTGGTCTATTTGTTGAAATATGATAGTGTTCATCAAGGTATTGATGCACGCATTATTGATGAAAATACGATTGAAATTGGCGGGAAAGCGGTACGTATGTTTAGTGACCGTAATCTTGATAATGTTGATTTTGGTGGAGCGGGTGCTGAGGTAGTCATTGAATGTACCGGTGTCTTTTTGGATCAAGTGAGCTGTCAAAAATATCTTAGAAATGGTGTTCGTAAAGTTGTTATGTCTGCTCCGGCAAAAGATGATTCACCTACCTACGTTATTGGTGTTAATTCAAACGACTACAAAGGGGAAGAGATTATCTCGAATGCGAGCTGTACAACCAACTGTTTAGGACCGATTTGTAAAGTTCTTGATGATGCGTTTGGAATTGAAAACGGTTTGATGACGACTATTCATTCATATACGAATGATCAAAATATTTTGGATGTTAAGCATTCAAAAGATCCTCGTCGTGCGCGTGCGGCTGCGATGAATATGATTCCTACTTCGACGGGTGCTGCTAAAGCAATCGGTAAAGTTATGCCACATCTTTTAGGTAAGCTGAATGGTTATGCGATGCGTGTACCGACTCCGGATGTCTCTGTTGTTGATTTGACAGTTAATCTTAAGAAAGAGGTTACTAAAGAGGATATCCATGCAGCATTTAATGCAGCAGCAGCAGGACCGTTCAAAGGATTACTTGAAGTGGATAACGACAAACGTGTTTCCACTGATTTTGTAGGGTCTACGTACAGTTCAACGTATGTTCCGGATATGACGAGTGTCGTCGATGGAAAAACAGTTAAAGTATTGGCATGGTATGACAATGAGTGGGGATACAGTAGCCGTTTGGTTGATATGTGCGTATTGGTTGGAAATCATCAATAATCTCTCTTTAAATCTTTAGTATCTTATCTGATACTAAAGATGAAACTCTATTAATTAGCGATTGCTAAAGCAATTTCAGACTCTTTAATAAGTTCATCCATATTATGGAAAAGTTCATCACTTGCTTTTTCCATTGCTACAAAATTTTGAATTATTTCATTTTTATGTTCAGTTGAATGATCTTCATTTTCAACAAATTTTATATTCTCAAGAGCATATTTATGGACCATTTCATGAGGAATAGCCATCGCTTTGTAATGCTCAAGATGAGCAAAACGCTCTTTTCCCGCGCCGTTATAATACCATTGACCTAATCTACAAGCATTATGGTTGGTTGGTTTCCATTTTTTTATTCCTCCATTAATTACGGTAATAAAGGCATTGGATTTATACATAATATGATCAATTTTTGCTAATGTAATAAAGGTGGTGTTTTCAATAATAGTTGCTTGTTGTGCTGTAGAAATAGCATCTTTGTTAAAGTTTTGAAGTGTAGAATGAAACGATGCAATCGATTGACTCGATTGTGACGCGATATCATTCATGGACTCAGAATTGGAATAAATTTCAGTTGTCTCTTGTAAGAGTGTTTGAACAGCTATTGCTATCTCACCGGTTGCCTTTTGGGTTCGTTCTGCCAGTTTGCGCACTTCATCGGCAACAACAGCAAATCCGCGTCCATGCTCACCGGCACGTGCCGCTTCGATAGCAGCATTAAGTGCTAAAAGGTTTGTTTGATCGGCAATATCTTTTATTAGATTGACAACAGAGGTGATTTCACTTGTTTTATTATTGAGTGATTGAATCGCATCGGCTGATGTTTGAACTAATTCAATAAGATGATTCAATCGCCCAATAATGTTTTCAAGCTCATTGAGCGTATCGGATGAACGTGTTGAGGTTAAATGGGATATTTTGGTAATATTCCCTAAACGAATAATCGTTTTTTGCAAGTCTCCTTGGATAACTTCTAAGCCACCGCTGACTCCTGAACCAATCTGACCAAGTTCGGCATTTAAAACAGATTTTTGCATGTGCACATAGGTTATATGCATAGATTGAATAGCTTTGTTAACGTAGTTGCTTGCCTCTTTAAATTCACCATGTAATCCTTGTGTAAGGATAGTACGATGATATTTGTCACGGCTTGCAGAATCTACACTCGCACGTATTTCACGGATAAAGACCTCTGTTTGATCAAGCATATTATTGGTATTCCAGCATAAGGCTTTGAGCTCCCCATGATCATCAATGTGAGTAATACGATTTTCAAGATACCCTTTTTCTGCCCCTTGAATCACCAAAGCAACTTCATTAATGGTTTTTTGGGTATGCCGGATGTTGATAAAGATAAACCATGCTAGGAAAAAATTGAAAAAATTAAGGAGACGTATCCAGTTCCATCCATCAAGTATGGTTTCGAGTACAAGTGCAACAACGAAAAGTGCTATGGATGCTATATTGGCATATTGGACTTTAGAGAGAGAGGATAAATTCGTCATAAGTGAGTCCTTTGTCTTTTAATACTTGAAATAGTAGTGCTTCTGAAGCGTTGATGCCTTCACTTTTTTCTTTTTGAAGGAGCGTAGCATAGAGGGGTTTAATAACATTTAATGCTTTTGCAGAAGGCTTGCGACGTACAGAGTGATAATTGCAGATACGGCGATTACTATCAAAAGAGGGGGTAACATGAGCAAAAACCCAATAGTAGTCACCATTTTTATTTTTATTTTTGACATAAGCGAATATCTCATTGCCTGCTTGTATCTCTTTCCATAAAAGCTTAAAAACAATGGCTGGCATGTCAGAATGACGGAGAATATTATGGGGTTGGTTAATCAGTTCAGCTTCATCATATCCTGATATTTTAATAAATAGGGCATTTCCATAGGTAATTTTCCCTTTTAAATCCGTTTTGGAGACAATAAACTCTTCTTCGCCAAAGGTTAGTTCTTGATTTGCCATATATATTACTCCTAATTATAGAAAGTTAGTGTTAGTCTAGCAACCATATCCTGAAAACTTTCCCTTTTATCGGTCGTTTTTGAAGTTTTGTATGTACATTCTTTGCTAATGAGCGGGGAACCGCAACATAACTAAGATGATCGAGTTGATCGATCTTCCCAATTTGCACATTTTCAAGCCCTCCCTCATGAATCATCGCACCGACAATATCGCCTGCACGCAGTTTCTCTTTTTTCCCTGCATCAATACAGATGGTTTGCATTGGTGTGGATAATTCAAAGTCATTGATAAGTCGAGGAAGTTCTTGCAACACTATATTTCGCGCTAAACCTAAAAATGAATCACCTTGATGTGGACTCACGAGAGTGATAGCCATACCATTTTTTCCTGCACGTCCGGTTCGTCCGATTCGATGGATATAACGATCAAGCTGTTGAGGAACATCATAGTTAATAATAACATCAAGCCCTTCGATATCGATACCGCGACCTGCCACATCGGTGGCTACGAGAAAAGGGGCACTTCCGTTTCGAAATTGGATAATGGCTTCATTTCGATCAAACTGTTCCATGTCTCCATGAAGAGCAATAGCATGTATGCCGGCATAACGGAGTGTTTCACACAGTTCTGAGGCTACAACCTTGGTATTGCAAAATATGATGGCATTGGTAATGTTATGATGTTGGATGAGGGTATTGAGTGCTAACGTTTTATCGCTGACAACGTAGGCTATCTCATCAATATCGGGTTTTATCTCCGTCGTGTGTGTTTTAATAAATAACGGATTATGGGTGAGCTTTGAGGTGAGCTCTTTGATCGACTCAGGATAGGTGGCTGAGAATAACAGTGTTTGTTTTTGAGCAGGTAGATAGGTAAATATCTCTTCTATATCGTCGATAAAACCCATATCTACCATTTGGTCAGCTTCATCTAAAACAGAAGTTTTACAATGTTTTAAATCTAAAGCATCGATTTGGAGAAGTTTGAGTACCCGTCCGGGAGTTCCAACGATGATGTGTGCACCGTGCGTGAGAGAGTGTTTTTGCCCTTTCATAGGGACACCGCCACAGAGGGTAAGGAGTTTGATATTACCGATTTCACTGGCACATGAGCGGATTACTTTTGCCACTTGTTCTGCAAGTTCACGGGTAGGGCACAATACGAGAGATTGGGCAGCAAAAAATTTAGGATTAATATTTTGTAAAAGTCCCAATGCAAACGCAAGTGTTTTACCGCTTCCGGTAGAGGCTTGCGCAACAATATCTTTCCCTTCTAAAATACTAGGGAGTGATTGCTCTTGAATTGGGGTCATAGTGGTGAAATTTAGCCGTTTAAGCGCTGTTTGTAATGGTGATTGAAGAGGTAGTGTAGTAAAAGAGGACATAATGTTGCTTTAGTATGTAGATGTCTAATTATAGCGTAGTTACTACTATCTTGAAGTTGTAAGGGTAAAAACTGGAACTGACACTTTAGTGTCGGAAAGTAGAGGCGGGACTAATACCCTAGGGGCAGACCCAGTCCCACTTCCAAGAGGAGGGGCGGATTATACCGCTTTAATAGTAACGCCGTATTTCTCTTCAGCTACATTACGCGCTTGAAGTGAGTAGGAAGTAATCTCGTTAAAGTTGAGATATTTATAGACTTGATCCGCTTTTCCTGCTAATTTTTCAGGAACGATGCTCATATATTCAGTTACCGTTGGGATACGTCCAAGTTTAGCACATACTGATGCAAGCTCAGCACTTCCGAGATAGACTTGTGTCCCTTTTCCTAAACGGTTGTCAAAGTTACGAGTAGAGGTAGAGAATACGGTTGAACCCTCACGTGAGCTCGCTTGGTTCCCCATACAGAGTGAACATCCCGGAACTTCGGTTGTAGCCGCAATCGCTTTATACACGTCGTAGTATCCTTCGTTGATGAGTTGTTGCTCATCCATACGGGTCGGTGGTACGATCCAGAATTTCTCAACGGCAATTTTACCCTCGCCGCGCATCACTTCACCCGCCGCGCGGTAGTGACCGATGTTGGTCATACAGCTGCCGAGGAATACTTCGTTGATTTCAGTTCCTGCAACATCGCTGAGCAATTTAACATTATCAGGATCGTTTGGACATGCCAAAATCGGCTCTTTAACGTCGTTAAGGTCGATTTCGATGATTGCCGCGTACTCTGCGTCTGCATCTGGCTCCATCAATGTCGGAGCAACCAGCCACTCTTTCATTTTGTCCGCACGACGTTGTAGTGTACGAGCATCTTCGTAGCCATCAGCTACCATCGCTTCGATCAACGTTACGTTTGATTTTAGGTATTCGATAACCGGTTCTTTGTTCAAACGAACGGTACATGCCGCCGCAGAGCGCTCAGCCGATGCATCGGAGAGTTCGAACGCTTGTTCTACTTTCATATTTGGCAACCCTTCGATTTCCAATACACGTCCGTTGAAGATATTTTTCTTGCCCTTCTTCTCAACAGTCAAAAGACCTGCTTTGATTGCATAATAAGGGATTGCATTAACCAAGTCACGCAATGTGATACCAGGTTGCATTTCACCTTTGAAACGAACCAAAACCGATTCTGGCATTTCAAGAGGCATTGCACCCGTAACACCCGCAAATGCTACGAGACCTGACCCCGCAGGGAAACTCACACCGATTGGGAAACGGGTATGGCTATCACCACCTGTTCCAACCGTATCAGGGAGAACCATACGGTTCAACCATGAGTGGATAACACCATCCGCAGGGCGAAGAGCGACACCGCTGCGTGAGCTGATGAATGACGGAAGCGTTGCGTGCAATTTCACATCGGATGGTTTCGGGTATGCGGCTGTATGACAAAATGATTGAAGAACGAAATCCGCTGAGAAGCCAAGAGCGGAGAGCTCTTTGATCTCATCACGTGTCATTGGTCCTGTGGTGTCTTGGCTCCCTACGGTACTAGTGATCGGCTCACAGTACATACCTGGGCGAACACCCTCCATACCACATGCCTTACCGACCATTTTTTGCGCAAGGGTGTAGCCTTTGCCTGTATCGGCAGGTTGGATAGGAGTTGCGAAAATGGTAGCAGGTGCCAGTCCAAGAGCCGTGCGTGCTTTAGCCGTCAAACCGCGTCCGATGATGAGTGGGATACGTCCACCAGCACGTACTTCGTCTTCGATAGTATTTGGACGAAGGCTAAAGGAAGCGATTACAGCATCATTTTTAGTGATAGTTCCCGCTTTTGTATCGATATCAAGTACATCGCCTGTCTCCATTTGCGATACATCGGCTTCGATAGGGAGTGCGCCGGAATCTTCACACGTTGCAAAGAAGATCGGAGCAATGATGCTACCGATAACAACTCCACCCGTACGTTTGTTCGGGATACCTGGGATATCATCACCCATGTGCCATTGAACGGAGTTTGCCGCTGATTTACGACTAGAACCAGTACCAACAACGTCACCGACATAGGCAATTTGCATCCCTTTTTCTTTCAACTCAGCGATTTTAGCGATACCTTCCGGCATTTTAGCGCTAAGCATAGTAGTTGCGTGAAGCGGGATGTCAGAGCGGGTAAACGCGGCACTCGCAGGAGAGAGGTCATCGGTGTTGGTTTCTCCTGGGAATTTGAACACTACAACGCTGAATTTTTCCGCCAAAGTTTTTTTGCTCGTAAACCACTCAGCATCTGCCCATGATTGAAGAACGTCCATAGCATAGCTGTTGGTTTTTGAAAGCTCAACAATGTCATTGAACGCATCGTACACCAAAAGTGTATGTTTGAGTTCATGTGCCGCTTCGTTAGCGATAGCATCGTTACTTAGAGCATCGATAAGAGGTTTGACGTTATAACCACCCACCATTTTACCGAGGATTTTGATTGCCGCTTTTTTGTGATCATTGCTGTTGATGTCGCTGTTGTCTGCCAAGAAAGCTTTTACTTCCCCTTGGACGATTTGATGCAAAAATGCCGCTTTAACGTGAGCACCGTCATCAACACCCGGATTGACACGTTCTGCCAACATAGTGACCAATTCGTCGTTTTTAGAGCTTTCTGCCGTGATCAGTGTTACCAACTCGGTAACTTGCTCTTTTGTAAGTGGGAATGGTGGGATTCCTTGTGCTGCGCGTTCCGCTACGTGTGCTTTGTATTCGTCCATAAAAGCCATAGTGACTCCTGTGCCAGTTAATTTTAAGTGATTATATCAGAAAGGGGGGAGTGATTTTTTACAGTGTTACAAAAGTAAACACTAATTTATTGTTATTAGTGAAATGGTGAGTAAAATTGAAACATATTTCAATCTACTCGAAAATTATTTCACGGTTTCCTTTTGCATTAGGGGGCGAGAGTATTCCGTTTTGTTCCAATTGCTCGATCAGAGTGGCAGAACGGTTGTAACCGATTTGCAATCGCCGTTGCAGGTAACTGATCGATGTTTTTTGTTCCGTAAGTATGATATTTTTTGCCTCTTCATAGAGCTCATCGAGAGGTTTATCGTTCTCTTCACCACTCCCATTTTTGACAATATCAGTTTTGTCTCTTAAAAATCGGCGGTCATAATCAGGTTCGCGTTGTGCCTTGATAAAGTTAACAATTTTTTCGATTTCCGATTCACTACTCCATGGCGCATGGAGGCGCACTAAACCACTCATTCCAGGAGGGGTAAAGAGCATATCACCACGACCGAGAAGCGATTCGGCACCCATGCCGTCAAGGATGATTTTACTGTCGATTTTTTGTCCCACTTTATAGCTGATGCGTGAGGGGAGGTTGGCTTTGATAAGCCCTGTAACCACATCGACACTTGGTCGTTGCGTGGCAACGATGAGATGGATACCGCTTGCTCGCGCCATTTGTGCAAGTCGCGCAATAGAATACTCTACATCCTTACCGCTGGTCATCATTAAATCGGCAAGTTCATCGATAATAACGACGATATAAGGGAGTTGTTCACCTTTTTCGGCTTTCATTTTTTCATTAAAATTTTCGATGTTTTTGGTACGGGTTTCAGACATCAATTGATAACGGCGTTCCATCTCATAGACCATGTTGTTGAGTGCTGAAATTGCCTCTTTGGGCTTAGTAATAACAGGGGTGAGTAGATGCGGTATATCGTTATAGACAGAAAACTCCAACATTTTTGGATCGATCATGAGTAGTCTAAGCTGATCGGGGGAATTTTTATACAAAAGACTCAAAATCATCGCATTAATACCGACACTCTTACCGCTTCCTGTTGTTCCTGCTATGAGAAGATGAGGGAGCTTTTTGAGATCGGTGATAAAAGGTTTACCGACGATATCTTTTCCTAAAACAAGGGTAAGCGGGGACGCTGCTTCTTGGAAAAGTTTACTCTCAAAAATATCGCGTAGATAGATGGTTTCGACGGTTTTGTTCGGAATTTCGATACCGACAACATCTTTTCCCGGAATAGGGGCTTGGATACGGATGGTTTGTGCACGAAGAGCCATGGCTAAATCATCTTGGAGTCCGAGAATCTTGGAGACTTTGATATTTGCGGCAGGTTTAAATTCAAACGTAGAGACAACAGGACCTGCATAGGTGCGGACAACGTCACCGTCGATATTAAAATGGGCAAGTTTTTCAATCAAATCCCGAATTTTATCATCCAATTCGCTCTCATCGACAACGTTTTGTTTTTTGGGTGGGTATTGTAAAAAATCGGTTGGTGGGAGTTTGAAATTTTTTGGTTTTTCGCTCACACCTTTGTCTATTTGTTCGAGCAAAATTTTATTCTCTTCGAGCTCATCCACAACTAATGCATGTTGTTTAGACTCTTTTACCTTTTTTGCCATACTTAAAATGGTTGATTCTTTTACTGCTGGCTCTATTTCAGATATCTCTGCCGGTACACCCTTTATTTCTACAATAGCTTCTTGTTTCTCAGGGACAAAAGTTGCTTGAACGGGTTGTGTCGGCATATCATTAGATGGATTAATGTCGAAAGTGGGGAGGGTATAAGAGGGTGCATCTTCATAATCACTTTCAAAAGAGTCATCATAGGTTTCTATTTTTTCATTATGGATTATTTTTGATGGTTTAGGGGTAGCAAGAGGCTTTGCCATATACTCTTTAAACGGACGAAGAAGCTCACCAATCGATTCTTCGAGGACAATGACCATAGAGACAGCCACAAGCATTAACCATAGTATCCATAATCCAAAACTGCCGATATAAACACCTAAAAAATCGACAATAGAACCTACTGCACTACCTCGATATTCTCCATCCACAACCATCGCTTGAAAAAAGAGGAGGGTAAATAAAAGGAGAGTAAATATCCCTCCCATCTCAAGACGATATGCTAAATTACTACTCCCTTTATAAAAATAAAAAAGAGGAACCATTAATAACAAAAGATACATGTACGCGACGTAACCAAAAACATAGATATTATTTTGTGCAAATGTCGCACCGTAAGCACCGATAATTGCGGGGTCTGAAATTACAGTAGCCAAGCCTAAATAAAACAGTATGCCAAAACTGCCAATGAAAAGTATATCGCGTAAAATGGAAGATCCTTGTAAATATAAAAAGTGTATAAATTATAGCTAAAAAAGAGAGACAGCCCTCTTTTTTATTGCATTTTGCTATAAATAATTGACAAGTGAGAGTTTAGAAACTTTCGATATTGTCGAGAGCATTGCTTGATAGCTGAGAGAAAGTTGTTGTAATTTTAATTGTGATTCGGCAATATCAGTGTCAATTACATCGGAGCGCAGCATTTTTGTACTTGTAATCAAGAGGTCACTGCGATCACTGGATGATTGTAATACTTGTGAATATGATCCTGATTCAGTTTGCAGGCGACCTACATGATCATTTATATCATCAATCATTTGAATGGAATTTTGGATTCCAATATTGCGAGGATCGGTTGTATCAGATCCATTTGCACGTGTTTTACCCTCTTCAACAGATTTGATGATTTGATCAATTTGAGTAAAAAAGTCGTTTTTAGGATCACGAACTGTAAGGGCATTGTTAGCATTAAAGGTTAATGCACTACCAGTGGTTGTGGTGTAATCAGAAGATGTAGAGTCATAAATAGAGAGTGAAGCTTGTGTGGTAGCGTTGGTTTTATCTTTGAATGTAATTTTACCATCGTAACTTAGAGAAGTTGTCCCTAATGCATAAGATGCTTGCGTGGTAGACGCACCGGTAACGATTACATTGATTGCATCCATTACTTGTTGATAGGTAACGTCGTTTAAAGCAGTTGGATTTCCATTTTCATCCAGTAAATCTGTTGCAAGATTTAGATTTTGTGAAAATGCAGCACCAGTGATGGTCGTCCCTTCGAGATGAATAGTTGTGTTCGTCGAAAATGATCCAACATCTACAATTTTTGTTGCTGGGGTGGCATAAGTGTTATCTGATCTTACAATTTGAGCTACGTTAGAAAGGAGTTCAGCCCCTTTCTGTGTAAACTGAGTTTGATCATAATTGATCCCTTCTATTGTGTCGAGTGTGTTTGTAGGATTAAACCCGCTTTTGGTAAATTCTTTGACATAGAGTCCAGGGGTGGTTATCCCTGCTGTTTGAAAATCAGTTGAACCAGCTTGTAAGGTGGTAATGTCAGTTATAGCATTTGTTGCTGCCGTTCCTCCGCTAAAATCAATTGCCGCAACCATGTGAAAATCCAGTTTACTAGAACCCATAGTTTTATCACTTATCTCAATTTGACCATGTGGATTGAGTGTTACATTGACTTTATTCGTTCCATAGGTATTTGATATCTCTTTGAGTAAATCATCCATTGTATCTGTTGCTGTAAGTTGAATCTGTTTTTTGAATGTTGAGCCGTCAGTTTTCGATCCCTGAATATAAAAATAGGAATCGGAAGATGAATTAGCTACTGTATTTCCCATTAGATCGCCTATGCTATTTGCTGAAGTAATATAGGTGTTTTTGTCATTTTTATATAAATCTGTCAGATTAGGCTGCACAATATTGGTGGTGATAGTACGGTTAATTTTACTCTCTTCGCCTAAAAATAATTGCGCACCGGAAATATTGTATTTTTGTTTTACTCCTGAACCTAAAAATGCTAGTTGATCTTTGTTGTTTCCTTGATACACACCATGATCATCAATCGGTTTTTGTGAAGATGCGGTGCCAGAAAATAAATATTGACCACCGATAGAAGTGTTGGCTAGTGTCATTAAATGATTTTGTAGACCACGTAATTCTTTCGCTATAGCTTGAATACTTGCATCAGATTGTGTAGAATTAGCGGCATTGACGAGTTTTACTTTCATAGATTCCATGGTTTTAACGATATCACCAATAGTAGTATCTGTTTGTGTAGACATTTTAAATGCATTTTGTGCACTACTTTTTGTTTGTGTTAAAGTAGTGATTTCATCATCTAAACGAAGAGTATTGGTCGATATATTAGGATCTTCGTATGAATATTGAATTTTCTGTGTGGATGATATTTGTTTGTTAACATCAAAAAGCTGTTGATTTAGTTTATTGTTTTCGCCGTAAATATTATTATAGTATGATGAAGAGGTTACTCGCATGATATATCCCTTTAAACTATTCTTGGAACAGATAAAGCAATAAAAGTTCCACACTCTATTATCGGCAAAAGTAGAATTTCTATTAGTAATGTTACTTTTACATATTTTTAAGCAAAGTATCTCTATACTTCCACCTCTTCACAAGACATGCCAGTGTGGTGAAATGGTAGACACGCCGGATTCAAAATCCGGTGGCGCGAGTCGTGGCGGTTCGAGTCCGCCCACTGGTACCACCTCTCTATATAAATCCCCTTAAAACATCGTAAAATAGGCGCTTTGATAGCCACTTTAAGAATTCAAAAAATCAATCATTTCTACCCTATTTCTACCCTGAAAAATCTGCTTAGTAAATTTTACCTATTTAAAATGTGTATTTTATTCTACTTGTAGTGATGAATATACTATTGTTAGTGCTAATTTATGCAATATAATGGGGCTGATTTGCTACAATCTTCAAATGAACCAAAACCCTGAACAACAAGCCCGTGACCAGATTGATACAATGCTCAAAGCTGCAGGCTGGGCTGTACAAAACAAAAATGGGATAAACCATAGTGCTGCAGCTGGTATTGCAGTGCGTGAATATCAAACAGATATTGGTCCTGCTGACTATGTATTGTTTGTAGATCGTAATCCTGTTGGGGTAATCGAAGCAAAACGTGAGGAAGAAGGTCATCACATTACTACCGTGGAAGAGCAATCGGGTGCCTACGCCAACAGTAAACTCAAATGGGCGAATAACAAAGAACCACTCCCTTTTGTCTACGAGAGTACGGGAATTATTACCCGTTTTACCGATCGGCGTGATCCTAAACCACGGTCGCGTGAAGTGTTTAGCTTTCACCGTCCCGAAACACTTGCTAAATGGGTAAAAGAAGAGAAGAGTTTACGTGGTAGACTCACAACATTTCCGACTCTACCACCTGATAAACTTCGTGATTGTCAGCTCAATGCTGTAACGAAGTTGGAGAGCTCTTTTGGTCAAAATCGTCCCCGTGCATTGATTCAGATGGCGACGGGAGCGGGTAAAACGTATACAGCCATCACTTCTATTTATCGTCTTTTGAAACATGCTCACGGTAAACGGATACTTTTCCTCGTCGATACGAAAAATCTCGGTGAGCAAGCGGAAAAAGAGTTTATGGCATTTGTCCCCCAAGACGATAACCGCCAGTTTACAGAGCTATACGGTGTTCAGCGGTTAAACTCGTCATATATTGCTACTGATTCACAGGTGTGCATTAGTACGATTCAGCGGATGTATTCGATCCTCCGTGGGGGCGAGTTGGATGAATCGGATGAAGATATCAGCCCTTATGAGTACACATTGACTCAACGCCCAAAGGAAGTTGTCTATAATGAAAAAATCCCGCCGGAGTTTTTTGATTTTATTGTCATCGATGAATGTCACCGCTCTATATATAATGTTTGGCAGCAGGTACTCGATTATTTCGATGCATTTTTAATCGGGCTGACAGCAACGCCGGATAAGCGGACATTCGGTTTTTTCCATGAAAATATTGTCAGTGAATACACACACGATGATGCTGTAGCCGATGGGGTTAATGTCCCATATGAAGAGTATATCATCACGACGGAAGTAACGAAACAGGGCGCGAAGCTGACAAAAGAGGCGGATGAAGAGGGTGTCGTTATTAAACAACTCGTTGAACATCGAGACAAACTGACTCGACAAAAAATGTGGCGCGAACTCGATGACGATATCCCCTATACTCAGAGTCAGTTGGATCGAAAAGTAGTCAATCCAAGTCAAATCCGTAATATCATACGTGAATTCAGAAACAAACTCCCTATTCTTTTCCCAAATCGTCAGCATGTCCCGAAAACCCTTATATTCGCCAAAAGTGACTCTCATGCTGACGATATTATCCAAATCGTCCGTGATGAATTCGGTGAGAGTAATGAGTTTTGTAAAAAGATTACCTATCAGGCAAAAGATCCTAAAGAGACATTGCAAGCTCTACGAAATGATTATAACCCCCGTATTGCCGTCACAGTCGATATGATCGCCACAGGAACCGATGTTAAACCGCTTGAGTGTCTTATATTTATGCGTGATGTCCGCTCCCGTAATTATTTCGAGCAGATGAAAGGGCGCGGAACCCGTATCTGTGATATCGATATGATGCAAAAAGCGGGTACCGATATCACCCATGACAAAACCCATTTCGTCATCGTCGATGCGGTGGGAGTGACCGAGACGATCAAGACAGATAGCCAGCCTCTGGAGCGTAAAAAATCCGAATCGATGAAAAATCTGATGATGAGCGTCCTGATGGGTGGAGCGGATGATGAGGATACCTATCGCTCTATCGCCGCGCGTCTCGTACGTCTGAATAAAGAGATGAGTACCAAAGAGCGCCAAGAATTTAAAGATATCGGCGGTCACTCGATCGAGGAGGTTGCTCATGCTTTTCTGGCAGTACATGATATGGATAAGCAGGAAGCGAGAGCACGGAACTTGTTTGATCTAAGCGAAGATGCGGAAGTCACTGTAGAACAGTGCGAGAAAGCACGTGTGGTACTGAGCAACGAAGCTGCACATACTCTAAATGGTGAGTTGGTCGAATATGCTGAGAGCGTCCGTCGCCGTCGTGAGCAGATCATCGACAGTATCAATATCGATTCGGTCGTATTCAGCGGTTGGAAAAGTGATAGCGAGGATGAAGCTAAAACCGTTATTGAGAGTTTTCGAGAGTATTGTGAATCGAACAAAGAAGAAGTGATTGCATTAAGGATATTTTTTAACGAACCGTATCGTCGCCGTGAAGTGACCTACCGTATGCTAAAAGAGCTACTGGAACGATTGAAAGAACACCGTCCGCCGTTAGCTCCGATCCGTATCTGGGAAGCGTATGAAAGACTAAATGGTGCCAGCGGAAGCCCCAAAAGTGAACTCTCTGCTATCGTAGGCCTTGTCTGCTATATTTCAGGTGTAGATGATACACTCACGCCTATGGAAAAGCACGTCGCCCAAAACTTCCAAAACTGGGTGTTTCGCAAACAAGAAGGCTCCGCTCCGAAATTCACCGATGAACAGATGAATTGGCTCCGCCGTATCCGTGACGAGATCTCCCGTTCGTACCGTTTTGATGTAGAGGATTTGGAGATGATGGAGCAGGGGGGACTTGCCAAAGCGTACAGTGCTTTTGGGGATGGACTCTATGGGATGATCGATGAGATGAATGAAGAATTGGTAGGATGATGGCGAAAAAAGAAAATAGTTTACCCAAAGGCTGGAAAAATGTACGGCTTGGAGATTTTGTTCATTCAGCTAAAGGTAAAAAGCCGAAAAATCATTCTAAAGAATTAACACAACTCTGTAAGATCCCGTATATCGATATTGATGCTTTTGATCGGAATAATATTAATAGCTACACCGATGGTATTGGATGTGTAGAGTGCAAAGATACTGACTTTCTAATGGTATGGGATGGCTCTCGATCTGGGTATGTCGGTAAAGGTATGAATGGAGCGTTAGGCAGTACGCTTGTACGTCTTGATTTTAAAGATGTATTTGACAAATATGCCTATTATTTCTTACAGTCAAAATATCAATTACTAAATACTCGTGCCAAGGGATCAGGGACTCCGCATGTTGATCCGCATTTACTATGGAATTTTGAATTATTGATTCCACCTTTGGAAATTCAACACCGCATAGTCGAAAAAATCGAAATCCTTTTCAGTGAACTCGATAACAGTATCAGGAATCTCAAAGCGGCGAAAGCTCAGTTGAAGCGCTACCGCCAAAGTGTTCTAAAATCGGCGTTTGAGGGGAAACTTACCGCTGCATGGCGTGAAGCTAATGCTGATAAACTGGAAACGGTTGGAACGCTGATGGAGCGGATCAAAGCGGAGCGCGAAACAGCGTATGCGTCAAAATCAAGAAAGCCAAAAGAAATTTTGCCGCTCACTGCTGATGAGATTGCTGGTTTACCGGAGTTGCCAAAGGGATGGAAATGGACAAGAATTGCGAATGCAGGCTTGGTACAACTGGGTCGTCAAAGGAGTCCAAAGGATCATTTTGGAGACCATATGCGTCCATATCTAAGAGTTGCAAATGTATTTGAAAATAGAATAAATATTGATGATGTTTTAGAAATGAACTTTACACCAGAAGAATTTAAGACCTATAAATTAGAATATGGTGATATCTTGCTTAATGAAGGACAAAGTTTAGAACTCATTGGTAGGCCTGCTATGTTTAAAAATGAGATGGAGAATGTTTGTTTTCAAAATACATTAGTTAGATTTAAATCTTATGTTGGAATTGAGTCAAAATATTGTTTATATCTTTTTTTACATTATTTTCATCATCAACAATTTCAGAAAATAGCTTCATGGACTACGAGTATTGCACATTTAGGGGCTGGACGATTTGCTCAACTTGGATTTCCATTGTCATCAACTGAAGAACAGCATCAAATCGTCAATGAAATCGAATCCCGCCTCAGCGAAGCCGATGTGATGGAACGAACCATCGATGAGTCTCTGATCAAAGCGGAGAAGATGCGCCAGAGTATTTTGAAAAAAGCGTTTGAGGGGAAACTCGTATTGCAAGATAAACCTGTTGTAGAGTCTACAATACAAGTGAAACAACTCTCTTCGACCGATCTCCATGCAGGGATTATTGCCCTAACGATGAAACTGCACGAGGGGACTCCTCATCAAAATAAACTTAATCATGTGAAATGTGAAAAAATAGCACATTTGTGCGAAGCATTGGTCGGTATCGAGCTAGGGCGTACTCCGGTACAGGATGCCGCCGGCCCGGATGACTATCCACATCTGAAAAAAGTAGAGCATCGTGCCAATATGGTAGGATGGTTCCATGTGTGTGAAGAGTCTATAGGTCACACTTACGAAAAAGGTAGAAATTTTAACGCTTTGGTCGAATCGGTGCGAATATCTCTGGGATTAAAGCTTGCAGAGGTCGAAAAACTGCTTCAAATTATTCTACCGATGGATTTAGTAAGGGCTGAGATTTTTGCTACAACATATGCCGCATGGAATAACCTTTTGATGGATGGAAAACAGCCCGATCATAATGAGATAGTGCAAAGTGCGAGAGAAGAATGGTCATCCCGAAAAATGAATATTGATCGTGAGCGCTTTTATAAAGCAATTGAATGGATGACTAAAGTAGGAATTGTTCCAATGGGACAAGGAAAATATGTAAAACCGATGAAAGTGAAAAAGTAAAAGGGGTGATAAATGAGCTTTGCATTTAAAAACTGGAAGACCTTTCGTACACAGATGCAGCGAGAAGGGATCACCGTCGCAAAATTTGAATTCGTGTATTATCAATGTCAATTTGGGATGATCTACAGCTTGGAACAAAATGTATTTTGGGTAGCAAAAAGAGGAACTCAGAGCGCATTTCCGATCTATTTGGATTGGTATCACGCTTCCGTTATTTTAGACAACGAACCTTATCGACAATTAGCAGTCTGCAAAGACGAAGTTTTTGATCTGACCAAGCCTTATAACCCTTTTGATTTTTTGAAAAAGCTTGATGAACATATCGGTACACATCCAACATTGCAAAGAGCTACGGCGGCTGATTTTCACTCAGTTGCCCGTAACGCTATCTCTGATGAAGATAAAATTTACTTTCAGCGCTTTATGCCTCATGCTCCGGGGACAAGACACGTTACGGGAGCAAATATCGCCAAAGTAAGAAAAATTTTGGGAAATACTATCGCGGAATTTTGTAAAGAAAATAATGTAAGTGTAGCATTTACGGATCAGCCGAGCGAAAAATCGTTTGCGATGATCGAAAATCCTAAAAAAGTGTTGGAAGAACAAGATGAAGACTAAAAGAGGATCCAACTCACCAGCCCCAAAGGGGTACCCAGACATTAAAGCTAGTAAGGTAAGTTGGATTAACAGCCAAATTATACAATACAAAGAAACATTATGCAAGCACAAATAAATTTATATAATCAACTTTGTCTGATCTTGAATATAAATTCTACTCATTCATCATATTCAGAAAATCAGAAACTCTATAAAGCGGCAAGCGTTTTGCAAAAGGATTACTTAGTATCATCGTCAATCGAGGCAGACAACGTTATAAAACATCGCATGGTACATAATAAATATGATTTAATGATCTCTATCTATAACAGAAAAATCAAAGAACACCAAGTTTTAGTGATGCTTATTCAGCTCTTTGAAGTTGCTATGAGGACACAAGCAGCAATTGTATTATCAAACAAATACAGTTCATTGAATCAAGACGATTGGTATTTTTTGCCCCCTTCCAATGCAAAACATCGTAAATTGCAAAAGAAAATAAGTGACAGGGCTTTAATGCTTAATCAAACAATCATTCCGACAACAACCAGTATTGATATGTTTAATATGTTAATGATGGGAGATATTCAAACCATTTATGAAGCTAACTGGAGCGATTTGAAAAGCTTGTTCCAAAATACAACGTACAAACATAATACCATTACTCCTTTACATACGAAAGCAATGTTTGATGCTCGTTTCGAGCGGATAAAACAGTATAGGAATAAATTATTTCACAGCAACCCCGGAAGTAGCGGTTGGCATCAGATTATATACGATATTGAAGAGATAATGGTGCAACTGCACTACAATCTAAAAGATGCAATCAATAATATCGATCCACATCAAAAGATTATTCATTTACAGCATAGTTATTAAAGGAATCTAATGAGTTCAGCGGCAATTATCAGTAAAATTTGGAATTTCGCCAGTGTATTACGTGACGATGGAGTAAGCTACGGCGATTATCTCGAACAAATCACCTATCTACTTTTTTTAAAAATGGCGGATGAATATAGCAAGCCTCCGTATAAACGCAATGTCGGTATTCCTGCAGGATATGGATGGAATGATCTCGTTGATTTACGCGGGGCAGAGCTGGAAAGTCATTATCTTATTACACTCAGAGAATTATCGATCCAAAGCGGTATGCTAGGGCAGATTTTTACTAAATCCCAAAACAAGATCCAAGACCCTGCAAAGCTTTATAAGCTTATCGATTTGATCGATAAAGAGAAATGGGTCATGATGGGGACGGATGTCAAAGGGGACATTTATGAGGGGTTGCTGGAGAAAAATGCCGAAGATACCAAAAGCGGTGCAGGGCAGTATTTTACTCCGCGTGCTCTGATTCGTACAATGGTCGAGGCAGTTCGTCCTAAACCTCTAAAATCGATCGCCGATCCCGCTTGTGGAACAGGAGGATTTTTCCTTGCGGCGTATGATTTTCTAGATGCTAAAGGACTCGACAAAGATGAGCGAGAGTTTCTGAAGCATTCGACTTTTTACGGTAATGAAATTGTTGCTAATACCCGTCGTTTAGCGCTCATGAATATGTTTCTCCATAATATCGGGGAGATCGACGGCGAATCGATGATCGCGGGGACGGATGCATTGATCGCTTCTCCTTCCAAGCGGGTTGATTATGTACTAGCGAATCCTCCATTCGGTAAGAAAAGCTCGATGACGTTTACGAATGAAGAGGGTGAACAAGAAAAAGACGAACTTACTTACAATCGTGAAGATTTTTGGACAACAACATCGAACAAACAACTAAATTTCGTACAGCACATCTATACAATGCTCAAAGCCGACGGTCAAGCAGCAATAGTATTACCGGATAACGTTCTTTTTGAAGGTGGTGCAGGGGAGACGATTCGTAAAAAGCTGCTAGAAAAGACCGACTTTCATACGATTCTGAGACTTCCAACGGGGATTTTTTACGCCAATGGAGTCAAAGCAAATGTAATCTTTTTTGATAATAAGCCGACGCGTAAAGAGCCGTGGACAAAAGAGGTATGGATTTACGATTACCGTACCAATATTCATCACACCAAAAAGAAAAATCCGATGAAATTTGAAGATTTGAGTAACTTTTTAGAGTGTTATAAATCAGGCAAACGAGAAGATCGGATTGAAACTTACAGTGCAGAAAATCCAGATGGACGATGGCGTAAATATGGCTATGAAGAGATAGTTGCTCGGGACAAGACGAGTTTAGACATCCTATGGCTTAAAGACGATGCACTTTCTGATTTGGATAATTTATCAGAACCGGATGTATTGGCGATTGATATTATCGAAAATATTGAGGCCGCATTACTCTCATTTCGAGAAGTTGTTAGTGAATTACAGTAAGTAAATTAGAGTTAAATGTAGTAAAGAAATATGCCAATACGTGCAATCAGAGACGGTAAGGATGTTTATGCAACTAGCATGAGTGATCCCGAATGGCTCGAAGTTCGAAAAACGTATAAAAAATATCCACTTACATTACCGTGTTGTGGTGCTGTAGCTATCCCAAAAGTTCGTTATGAATACGGTACCTGTTTCTTCGCTCACAAGGCAAAGGGTGGGTGTACATTATATGCGCCTGAAACGCGGCAGCATATTGAGGCTAAAAATATCATTCGCCATGCTGCAATGGAAAGTGGTTGGAGAGCAACAACAGAAGCTCGAATGGTGTGGCCTTTTGGAGGATTGGCAATAGCGGATGTGTTGTGCAAAAAAGGACATGATTTACTTTCAGACAAATATTTTGATTGTGTAGCATTTGAGATACAGCTTTCACCGCAAAATGACGTCACAACACACCAAAGAACTTTGAATTATATCAATGGTGGAGCAGAAATAGTACATTGGTTTTTTTATTCCCCACCGCGATATTTGTATCAAACTGATCAGTTGAAATTTTATAAAGTATCTGAAAAAGAAGGTAAGTTTTGGGTCAATGACAATCCAGATTTAGATCTTGCTACGGTTGTAAGTAATATTTTACGAGTAGGTCATATATCCGGTAAAACAGAAGAACAACGTCGATTGGAAGCGTTGCAAAAAGCTGAAGAAGAACGGCTCAGAATACTCCAAGAAGAGGAAGAAGAAAAACAATATCAAATCGAATTACAAGAAGCCCGCAAAAAAGCGAGAGAAGAAGCCAAGAATCGTAAAATAATTATAGAAGATATCCCCGTAGGAAAAAATGTTATTGAAAGAGGACCACACTTCTTTTGTGTGTTTTGTGATAAAAGGATGAAAATGACTCGCATTTTTGGACAAGGGCTACATTACACCTGTGAATGTGGGCAAAGTGAGCATTTAATAAAATACTGATCATTTGTCATTTTTAGGCTACATTTTTCTTCATATTCTTTCATTTTTCTCTATTTTTTACCATCTCTATTAAAAGTTTATTTCTTCGCAAAATAGGGCTTTTCAAGCCTGTTTATTTCAAAAATCATCATTTATCTCATCTCTAATTGACTCTAAACTTTCATCAACTGTCGTAAAACAATTGAGGAGAGAATATGTCAAATGAAAATAGTCAAGAGGTAGCGGACAAGCTTTACCGAAAATATCGAAAAGTCATGCTAACTCGACTTGAGACAGCGCATGAATTGGGAATTTCCATACAAACCCTTGATCGACTAAAGAAGATGGCACATGGACCTAAATATACAAAAAATGGGAAGGACAACCGCAATGGTGCAGTCCGATATTCGATAGAAGCTGTCGCTGAATATATCATTTCCCATGAAGTGATGACTGCATGAAAAAACGTGATGAAAAAATCAAACTTGGATACACAACAATTATGCATGATCCACGAATACGCTTCGAACTTTCCAATAACGATTATTGCGTTGCCGATGCTATTTATCATCTGAGCCATAATCCAGAAAGTTCTGTATATGGATGGTGCTATGCGAGCCGGGAAAAACTTGGAAAGTTTTTTGGTTTATCCCGTCAATCAGTGATAACCATCATAAAAAAGCTCCAAAACAAGGGGTTGATTGAAATCAACCAAGATACTAATCACCTTCGAACAACACAGCTTTGGTATTCGGAATTCGTTATGTTCGAACTGCGAAAACGCAGCCTGTAAAAAAACTTTACAGACTGTCAAAACTGTGCAAATCTAGTGTCAAAAAAGTTGACACAATAAATATAACTATACCGAAGAGGAAGAAGAATGGAAGTATCCAAAGAACTTTTTGATGAATTCATCCAATGGTTGAAACGAGATGGATTAACTCCAAAAAAATCAGAACGTTTATGGAGAAAAACAATCTATTCGCGTCTTTTAAATGGACATAAAAATACAAATGAAAATTGGGAGGATTTTATGGTTGATTTTCATCGTTATCAGACTCCGAAACAGGATTTTGATGAAAATTGCCTAAGTGGCATTGGGGTTAACGTTTCAGGTGCGTACAAAACGATTCGCAATGTTGTCAAAGGTGAAACGATGAGTCGTATATTTTTCGAGGATGGAACTGATATTGATGTTGATAACTCAGTTTCTATGGAGCTTTTCGATGCACATGCAAGCGATAAGAAATGTTAAAAATGACAATTGAACGGCTACTAAAAATGTCTCAAGAACAGCAAAGTAGTGAGTTGAGATATTACTCTCGTTGTCCATTAGATATCCGTATGCTGATTATAGGTAATAAGACACCTATCTTCCACAAATTACGGCAAGAAAATAGTGATGCTGATAAGGCGATACTTGAATATTGTGCATGGATATTGGCTATTACACAACATCACTCTGATGAACAGTTACTATTAAGTGGATCTATGAGCGGTATGAGTCTTGAGGAAATCCGAGAGATATCAGATAAGAGGATAGCGTTGTTTATCCAAAAAATTAAAAATACACGTGCCATTCAGCGTGAACGCATACTATCCATATGGGCAGATATACGTAATGCGAAACTCAATCATGGGATGAGCTATCGCAAACTTGTAGTATTTATAAAAAAGAAACATCGTTTTGAAGTTTCTCGGTCATTACTGAATTCTATGTGGTTAGAAATCGAAGAAGAGCAATCAAAGGAGAATGATAAATGAAAGATGAAATTATGTTAGGTACTGATTGTATAGATCGTTTGCGAGTAGATCACGCGCCACTGTCAACATTTCTAAAGATGGATTTAGTACGTGTTATTGAAGATGATGCAAAGGGTGGAAACCCTTACATTCGTCTAGTGGTCATCATCATCGATCGACAAATTATAACAACGTTCCATGCAGATGCGAATCAAATGAAATCAGAAATTAAATTATTTGATCGCGGCAATGTATTCAATCATTTTTTTAAAACAGCCAAACTCGACATAAAAAGTAAAAAATTTAAAGAGTTAGGGTTTGCTGATGAAGATACAAAAAATGAACGTGATACAAAGCTTGTTACACTAACCAATAAGTTTCCATTGAAAGAAGATATATTTATCAGTTTGGCAGATGCTGATGGAATTATTCAAAACTGGTATGACGCTTTTATAGGATATCGTAGAACAAAACTCATCGAATTTCCATCAGAACAATCGCTTGAATGTTTGGCAAAACTCCTCAAAAAATATGGCTATCTCGATGCATGACAATACGATAATTTCATACATCGAATACGGTGTACTTTTTATTATTATTGTGATTGTTTTTAACAAATTGGTAGATTCATTTTTCGCTGCAAAAATAGAAAAAACGTTGGAAAAAAAAGAACTATCACTTGTGATTGAAGAGGCGCAAAAAGTAGATAAAACTACTGAAGTTGAGTCTCCTCCGCTTCCACAATATGATGTCTATCACCCATCGATTTTTTTAAAGACAAGAACACGTAACTTTTACTTTGATCTCATTTTCAGTAAGGAGTTTTTTTTAGATGAACCATGGTTGAGTACATTGGCGGAAACATTGTCTCTTTTAGAGTTGGCGACTGATGCAAAAGTAGTCAAACAGGATGAAAAATCTATTGAGTTGATTATAGGTACTAAAGGGATAAATGAACTAAAAATTGGTCAAGTTTTTAATGCATATAGCTTGTATGATTTAACGATGACACTTGCTGAAAATTATGCAACTTATGCGTCATATAAAAAGCAAGATTTTCGTGAAATGATTCTTGCGATTCTTTTACTTTATATCGATCAGATAGATAACATTCGACATTGGGGTGATTGTGCTGAAAATACACTTGAATCGTTGGTTGAACATATGACAAAAGAGTTGCCGGATGAGAATAAAATACTCATATTACACTTGATCAATGAAATACATAATTCAGTCAATGAGATGGGAATGATTGAAGAGCTTCAATGCCAGATCAATATGATTCAAAACGATCTTGAACAGACCATCAAGGTGGTTCAATCAGATAAAAAAATTTCTACTTGGCATAAAAGTTATCCTCGAAAAAAGATGCAAAAACGTCTTTATAGCATGGATGAAATACGCCGATTTTAGAAAATCTGAAATGATTTTTCTTGTATCTACTGTCTAATCAACTGTCCATATAGTGTCTTTTTTGATGTCTTTGGATATTTGACATTTTTGGGCAAGAATACCCATGTATATGGGTCTTATGCAGCTTTTCTGGCAAAAATGGAAACTGTGGAAGACAGTTCATAGTTAGTACAAAAAAACTTCGAGAATAATGGACAATTTTCTCATTTATACTTTCCTCATTAAAACAACAACAAAACAAAAAAGTGTATTAATCGGTGGAGCTCTTAATCTACCCTATTAGGCGATTTCTCCCATCGTAACCAAAAGAGCCAAGTGGATGCTAACTTGTGAAACAGAGCAGAATGACTTAACTAAAATTGCCTATCGAGCAGAGGCTAAAACTGTTCTAATATCATCAATTTGAGGAATGAATGAGGGGTTCACCGGAATACCAAGCCAGTCTCTTAATACGCAAGCTCTTTAGAGAAGGTAGCAAGAAAATAGAGCGCACTGATCCGACACATCAACACTACCAAAAACTCAGTAGCTATAACACTGCCGATACCTATAAAAATACGCTTATCAATTTAATATATTTTGCAAAAGATAATTGGAAAATCAAAGACTGTACCAAGATCAATTCAGATGTTATCGAAGATTATTTATATGAAAAAATCGACAGTGGAATTAGTCAGCAATACCTTGAACGTTTAAGCAGTGCTATCGGAAAATTTGAGATAGCTTTGAAGCAATTTATGCGTGAAGAAATAGGTGAGAACCGGCACTATGATTTTAGTATTCGATTCGCGATTGTGAACGAAGCAAGACGCACCGGAATGGTGGTCGATAACTATCACAATAGAGCCTACAAAAACCCGCAGCAACTTATCGATTCATTATCAAATCCTCTACATAAAATTGCTGCCTTTGTAGAATACGAAGGAGGTGCCAGAATTTCTGCAACTACTTTGATTAAGCTTGACCAGTTACTTGGATATTCAGTCGATCCAATTATTGGAATTGAACGTGGTTTAATCATGACTCGTGAAAAAGGTGGGATTCGAAAAGAAGTGATGGTGTCTATAGAAACCTATGATCAACTTAAGCGACATGTTGATGTGAACGGTTTATTTAAAATAGATCGTCAACAATACATGAAAGACATAAGAGATACATGTAAAAGATTAGACATTAAACCTGAAGGTTCACATGGATTACGGTGGTCGTATGCCAAGCGTCGCATGATGGAATACTCTCGTGCCGGTTACACATATGAACAAAGTCTTCAAGCCGTGAGCTGGGAAATGAAACATAATCGCGCGAATATCACAGAACACTATCTTGGTGGATGAGCAGATAGACTTATACTTTACGATTTAATGTGTCAATCAACGTCGACTGCTTTACTTCAAATGTCCTGCACACCGCTGCTTTTGACATTCCGTTATTCAAAGCTTCTAAAATACATAGCATCCATCTTCTCTTGCGGTATTGCTCTTGGTCGTCCACAGATTCGTTCTCGCTTTTTTGCGGCAGCAAGACCAGCATTAACTCGTTCTTGTATCAATGAACGTTCAAATTGAGCCAGAGCTCCAAAAACATGAAAAAGCAGTTTGCCGGACGGACGGGCTGGATGTATCCATCCCCTCAGTTAGAGATTTAAAGTTTTACTTCCAAAAGCAGGGTAGTGGAAAGTATGTGGAAAACACTTATTTGTCGTTATGAATATAAAGAGAATCAATGACGAAACATTACGAGAGATTGCACGGTTGGCTGCAGAGAGCCCATTTGGAGTTAGAACCATTCGTCACATACTGCAAAAAGTGTTTGCATATCCGATCTATGATGCTCCAGGTAAAGAGAAAAAAAGTCACAGTATCACCATGAAACATCTCAAAGAAGTCATTGAGCTCACGTAGATTTATTACCAAAAGCTGTTGCCGCCCATCGCTCTACCATTGTACGTATCGTATCGGTAACCGGATGGTTTTTGTACCCGTTCATTTGTACGATAACACCGTTGGCAATCTCTATCCCATAGAGCAGCCGATCTTCGAAAAAAATCCCATAAATCGTCGTTTGTCTGAGATGAATCGCGTTGGCATAGGAGGTCATACAGTTGTGTAGCGTCACTGCCCACTCTTTGAGCTCAAAAGCAGATTGAGGGAGTTTGAAAATATACTCGGCTACATTACCCTGAGCTTTTTGAAAGAGCGGTTCATAGTTAAAGATTACATTGGTGCAGAGATGATCCAAATGGGTGCAGTGGATAAATTCATCATGGAGATCACGGATCGTGAGTTTGCTTTTGGTAAAGAGCTCTTTGATAAAAAAGGTCGATTCGATGTACATTCTGCATGTGTCTCTCCAGTATTCAGTTTGTGTGGAGATGTTTTTTATGTAGTGCATACACTCTTTTTCACTGTAGTGTTTACGCAAAAAGAGGAAAAAATCGAGCAAAAAATTAAAAGGGTCTCGGATGCGATCTTGCTGATGCTCTTGCTCTTTGTAGCGTTTGAGATCTTGCTCGGTTAAAAAGAGGGTATGGGAAATCCTAGCCTCTTCGAACGTTAGGGTTGTTTTAAGGTCATCTAAAATGGTGCATATATGATTGGGATCACGAAAGAGATGTATCACGATATAGGGGAGTAATGGATCGAAACTATCATCATAGTAGCGTTGGAGCTGATAGCGGCGAAATAGTGAGCGTTTGACACTCTTGGGGTGATTCCCACTGAGTTGCAGGAGGGCATTTTGCAGGTTGTTTGAAGATGATAGCAGGTTTCGGATTCTATCGTTGTCTCTATAGTTCCAAAAGAAAAACTCGGCATCAAAGATGTTGTAATAGCGCAATAAAGTCTCTACAATCACTCTTTGGCGAAACGGTGCCGCGTCGTCGAATTCTACACTCTCCCAGTTATAAAGGATAGATTTACGCTCATTCCATATATGACGTATTAACTCTCGTGAGAGTTTGTTTTGGACAAACTGGGTTGGACGGTATCGGTAGTCAAAACTGCTATTGCCCTGAATATCGATTTGGACTTCATAGATTTTTTGTTTTTCAAATACTATTTTTTCTTGGGTCAAATCAATCGTCACAGGTAGATTGAGATAGAGCTGTGCGCTGTAGCGGCCATAACCGTATTCGATAATAGGCGCGTAGGGGAGGTTGATTAACAGCTCTTTATCGAACGTTGAGATGAGGGTGTAATCATGAAACCTATCATTTCCGCAGGAAGAGCATTGATAGGTTTGCCGCTTCTCCTGATGGATGATGATTTGGGTGGTTCCACATGAGCATCTATAAGCATGGACGATAAAATTAGAGGGGTGGTTGCGAAATAAATGCCCGATGCAATCGCTAAGAGGCTTATAAACATACCAGTTCATTTCCCCTATCCCACTGGGAAGATCGTCTAATAATTTCATCCGAAAACCTTGTGTTGTACATCCGATATAAGTAAAATTGTAACCCTAGCTTAGAGCTTTGATAACAAAAATAGTTGGGTATTAAAGTGATATCTAATGATATTAGGATACTATATTAACCTATTAACGTTGTTTAAAATTAAAATAATCTCATAGGTTGCCCCATGTTTTCACTCTCACTAAAACCTCTCTCCCTAACCCTATTAGTCACGCTCTCTCTCATCGGATACCTCTATCAGCCCGATGTTTCACTCTATAGCTATGCCGCTCTCATGTTTGTCTCTTTCGGGGCGTTTTGGGTGGTGAGTCGGTTGGAGAGTGTTACCAGTATCAAACTTACCCTCTTCACGACGGCAGGGTTGGCGGTGGTGTTGGCTACTACGTCGTTCGCGGATAGCACGGGATTTTTTTACTCTGCTTCTGAGATGATATTGCTCTTGGCCGTGTTGGTGCTGGGTGTGGTGATGGGGCTATTTCGGTTATCATGGAAATGGCTCGTTTCGATAATCGTTCTGCTTCTATTTATGTTAGTTTATTATGTCATTTCGGCTGAATATCGGATGGTTCGTATCGAAACATGGTTTACCTATCTCCTCAGCGATACACTCTATTTTGATCCGATGATTATGATCTCAAAAATGGTGTTAATGGCGTTGATCGGAATGATCATAGTGCGTATCATCCATCTGTTAAGCCATGTGGAAAACATCTATGAATCTAAAATCGTGCAAGGGGGGATTGTATTTTTAGCGTTTGGGATTGTCGATCTCTTGAGCAGTACGTATGTGCTGGGTGCACAACACACCTCTATAGCGTTTTCCCTCTTTAGCGGTGGGTCGCTTCTGCCTTTTGCGTTGTTACTGGCTCTTATGAGCTCTATCGAGGCTGGACACCATCCGCTACCTGCACAATCGATGAAGAGCAAAATCCTCCTCACCTTGGTTGTAGTACTGGTAAGTCTCACACCATTATGGGTAAAAATCGCCCCTTTAAATCCTAACTTCGCCCTTCAATGTAGTGATAACATCACCTATATGAAATCGAGATACACGTTTGAAACCGCTCTGCAGCCTATCGTACAAAAACACGCCGAATTGCTCAAATCTGATGGGGTATATGTCGAGATTATCGATCCGATCAAATATGAGCGGGTAGCGTCCGCTAAGTCTGTCGGATCGAGGGCATCGTTTATGGGAGATGTGGGGGGTGCTATCGCTCCGATCATCATGGCTATCGCACTGGAAAACAACGTCACCGCAGCAAAAGATACCATCGACTGTCACAACGGAGCATTCAAAGTGGATGAGAACTATACGATCCGCGACCTCAAACCTGTAGGGGTAATACCGCTAGAGGATGTGTTGTTTTACGGTTCACAAATCGGTATCAGTCAAATTTCCCTCAAAATCCCTGAGGATGTTTTGACAAAAGGGTTGGGTAGATTCGGACTGAGCCAATTTCCAGAGCCAAGCGATAGAGCAAAACTCCTCTATTCACTCGGATACGGTATTCAAAATATGGATACCCTTCATCTACTAATGGCATACAACCAATTTCTCGATTCAAAAAGTCGTGCCATCTCGACAAAAACAGCGGATACGATCCAGAGTGTGTTGAGAAAAAAATACATGGCGAACAGCAAAATGATGGGAGAGGATATCCCCACCCTACGAATCGGCGGATATGAGGGGGTAGTACGGATGAAAAACGGCAATAACGAATACGAGACAGACAAATTTCAGACCACCTATATCGGGTTTGTGGATAACGCGAATAAGCGCTACATCATAGGGATTGCGGTCGCAAACTCACGACTCCCTAGCGAACCAAACCAAGCGGGAGAGGGTGTATTTCGTGAGGTCGTAGCGATGATGCAAAAAAACGGGTATCTCTAAAGAGACGAATAAAAAAGGGAAATAACAGTTAAAACGAGGAAAAAGATATGTCAGATTATTTAAACAAAATGAACGGTCAAAGCCAAGACCATGATATGTATCAAGAGGCAGAGCAGCAAGGTAATTTAGAAGGCTATGAGACATATCTGAAAAAATATCCTAATGGGATGTGGGCGAAGGAAGCACGACAAAATATCAGCACTCTAAAAGCTAAAAAACAAAAAGAAAATGAAGAGTATGCAAGACAACAAAAGATATATCGACAACAAAAGGATAAAGAGGACAATGAGAAGCTTGTCTTTAGAATAGTTATTGTTGGAATAGTTGTGATATTGCTATATGCCTCAGGGATATTTACTACCAAAGAAGAAGTTTCGCCGGCAGTGGAAGAAGCACCAGTAGCAGTGGAAGAAGCACCAGCAGTAGACGCTGCTGCTGTATCAGAAGATGCTCCAGCAGCTGAATCAGAAACGCCAACAAACTTACAAGAGTATTGGTATGATGTTTCTGAACATGAGTGTACCAATGGTGAGGCACAGATGACTCAAGGTGTATGTGAGCCAAATTGGTATGAAACAGGGCGTATCTGTAGCGCAGCAGGAGCTAGACTACCAAGCATCGATGAACTGAGAAATGTAGTTACAGAGTGTGGTGGAGTGATAGGTGACTATGTTAACAACAAAAAGGACCCTGCCTACCAGAAGTGTTATAAAAATAAAGGGTTTGCTGACGATTTATATTGGAGTTCGACTTCGATTTCAGGCAGTACGGACGATGTGTTGATTGTGTATTTCGGCATGGGCAAGGTGGCCAACCTCAGTAAGGGTAATAGTGCTTTACTTAGGTGTGTTAGAGCAAGACAGTAACTTTGAGAGGGCGATAGCCCGACTTTGATTTTTAAAGTTTAATTTTTGAGAGGTAATATGAAAAAAGAGATAATAATAGGGAAATTTAAAGATTTTGATGAAAATGCTGTTGTTGGATTTGATTTTGACAAGTCGCTGATAGCGGTGTATGAAGGCCAGAATTTTCAAGCTTCTGCCACTGTTTTGGAAAATATTGTATTGCAACTTGTGACATCATTGCCACCATTTGGGACGAAAATTACACTGTACGAAAATATGCCAAGCCATAGTTTTTCTTATCTTAAGATTTTGTGCAACGATCAAAACAACATCGGTAAACAGTTGTTCACCCCAAATGAAATCAATCATTTTTTAGGAGAAATTAATACAGAAATCGCAAAAAGATATGCTCAATTTGCAAATGTAAACGTCAAAACTATAGAACAAAACAATCAAACAGCTAGAATTCCACTCCCTTATCATTTTATTGTTATCTCTGATTTGACTTCTTTGGTCAATCAAAATGGACAAATGATACAAATTCTTAGAAATATCTTTGAAACAGGAGCAAATGCAGGTGTGTTTATGATACTCAATCACGACCATGGCAGTGCAAACAGGCTTAATCTCAATGAACAGAGTCAAAAAAACTTTTATACCCTTTTGAGTGATGTCGTTTCAAATCTGCAGGGATTTAATTTTTTGGCAAATGTTATCCCTTTTAACAATCATCCAGAATATCAAAAATTTATCCTGAAGTATGGGTATAAGCCAGTCTTTAAAGATGGTTTTGCCAAAACTTTAAAAGATAATATTTTAGAACAAATAAAAGTCAACGAAGAAAAAGCTCCAAATAAAGACTTTATCAAGACAAAATTTGGCGAGTCTGGTGGTAGAGATATATTTTTTGCGATGGGTGCAGCAACTCATACATATCATGCAATGATTTCAGGGACAAACGGAAGCGGTAAAACATCTATGGTACAAAATCTACTTTGTACCATTTGCGAAAATTATTCACCAAAGGATATAAATTTGCTTTTGCTTGATTTTGGAGGGGCTACATTTCATCCATATCAGGGTATCGCTCATATCCCGTATGTGTTTTATGAACCATCAGATACAGAAAAAGCAAAACGAACTTTAGAATATATCGGCTACGAACTGGAGAGAAGAAAAAAACTTTTTGTTGCTGCAGGGATTAAACACGGCATTACAGTAGATAGTTTGGATAAATATAAAAAATACGAACAAAAATCTTTACCTCGACTTATTATTATCATAGATGAATTTGGTACATTGATGGAAAAAAGAGAATTGATTAATTATACAGAAAAGAATATCAATCTAATAGCACGGGAAGGGAGAAAACATGGTATGCATTTGGTTCTTATCACCCAAAGCTTTCGTACGGTTGCCATTCCAGCTGATGTCAAAGGCAATGCAAGTATGCGGTTAGCTTTGAGAGCAAATACTTCAAACGATGCCACAGCTATACTTGACCAAGGAAACGATATGGCATACAATATTAGAAATTTTCAAGCCGTTCTAAACAATGACGGTGGAAGAAGTCATGCAAATATCATTGTGGATTTAGATTTCATAGATGAGGAATATCTCATAGAAAGACAAAAAAATCTTAAGACAAAATACAAAAAAGAGGTATTATCAGAGGTAGAACATTATTTAAATAATGCAGATGCTTCCATAAATCCTTCAAATACTTACACCTCACAAAATAGCTGGAGATGATAGATGCCTAATAATTCATTTTATAAAATATATAGTGGGGATTATTCAAAAGATGGATATGAAAAAGGGGTAGAAGATGCAAAAAATCAAACTTCTAAAAATAAGTTTTCATTTTTCAAAGCGGTCAACCCTGTCAACTATGTTTGGAAATTTTCTGATTCTTATGATAGCTATATGAATAACTACGATACAGGTTATCTTGATGGCCAAAGGGTAACCAATGAGATATACAACGACACAAATCAAACAAAAGGAACAACAATGGCATTAAATAATATCAACAGCGGATTTAATACCCCTTCACCAAGCAATCAACCACCAAATATAAGCCAGCAAATACAGTTTGCGGAAGATTTATATCAGCTTTTTATGCAAGCCAAAAATGATATAAATGATGTAGGTGGAGAGTTGTACAATTTGCAAATACACGGTCAAAATATGATGATAGAAGAATATTACATTGAACTTGTAGAAAATCATATTGTACCAAGATTGGTGCAATTCAGAAATCTTATCGCAAATATAGAGTCTAATGATCTTGTCCAATTAAAAATAATCATTGATAATTTATATAATTTGCATCTAGGTGCAATTTCGGGAGCTACAGCATCGACTAAGTTTTACAACTATGCTTTGGGAAATATCACAGCAGGTATTCCGTCTATGAAAAATGCTATCTCAAACGGAAGCCTTAATGATTTTATGACACAAATAAGAATTATGCAAGATTGTAAAGCAGTGCTCGAAGGTGTACTTGACGCACTTGATAAACTAGGAAGGCATCTTTATGCAGGTGTGCAAACCCATGGTATAGGGATGTTTAAAGAGCATTTTAATCCATTTTTCAACAACTATGCTCAACCAAGACTAGAAGAACTCAAAGCACTCTATAATCGCATTAGCCAAGACGATATTCCTCTTGTAGAGAAAATGATAGCAAAACTGCAAAAAAGTTAAAACGTGGAAAGAGAGATGTCAGATTATTTAAACAAAATGAACGGTCAAAGCCCAGACCACGATATGTATCAAGTGGCAGAAGAAAGAGATGATATAGATGGTTATGAGGCTTATCTCGAAAAATATCCAAATGGGATGTGGGCAGAGGAAGCTAAAAGTATGAGACTGAAAGCTTTTATGAAGCTTTACGGATACGATGAGTATAGTGAAGAGATTAGAAGTGGCAAAGTACATGGGAATTTAAAATTATATCACGAAAATGGAATGCTAAAATCTGAAACTCCTTATGTTAATGATAGAAAACATGGGATTGCAAAAGAGTATTATAAAGACGGGGAGTTAGACCGTGAACTCCCTTGGGTGAACGGTAGGAAACAAGGAACAGAGAAATTGTATCTTGCTAGTAAAAAGTTATTCCGTGAAACACCTTGGGCGAACGGTAGGAAACAAGGAACCGAGAAACGGTATCAAATTAGTAATGGAAAGTTAGACCGTGAAATCCCTTGGGTGGATGGTAAAAGACAAGGGGTCGAAAAGCGATATAATGAAAATGGAATGCTAGAACGTGAAATCCCTTTAGTGAATAACCAAGAACAGGGGATCCAGAAATGGTATCATGAAAATGGAATGCTATACCGTGAAATCCCTTATATGGATTGTTGGAAACAAGGAATCAGAAAAGAGTATGATAAAAACGGGGTGCTAGAAGCTGAAACCACTTATGTTGATGATAAAAGACAAGGGATTCAAAAGGTGTATCATGATAACGGAACGCTAAAATATGAATGCCCTTTTATTAATGATAAAAAACATGGGATTTGGAAATCGTATTATGAAAATGGAAAGCTAGAATGTGAAACCCCTTATGTGGATGGTAAAGAACATGGGATTGAAAGAAATTATGATAAAAACGGAATGCTAAAATATACAATCAATTATGTGCATGGTAAAAATACAAGGGATTAAAAAAGAGTATCATAAAGATGGCACGTTATGGTATGAAACCCCTTATGTGGATGATAAACAACAAGGGATTGAAAAACATTATCATAAAGATGGAACGCCAGATCGTGAAGCTCCTTATGTGGATGGTAAAAGAAAATGGTTTTGAAAAGTATCTTTCTTGTTCCTACTCTCATGCGTGAGAGAATATTGTACTGCGTTAAGACAAAAGGATAGTAAATGTCAGATTATTTAAACAAAATGAACGGTCAAAGTCAAGATCATGATATGTATCAAGAGGCAGAGCAGCAAGGTAATTTAGAAGGCTATGAGACATATCTGAAAAAATATCCTAATGGGATGTGGGCGAAGGAAGCACGACAAAATATCAGCACTCTAAAAGCTAAAAAACAAAAAGAAAATGAAGAGTATGCAAGACAACAAAAGATATATCGACAACAAAAGGATAAAGAGGACAATGAGAAGCTTGTCTTTAGAATAGTTATTGTTGGAATAGTTGTGATATTGCTATATGCCTCAGGGATATTTACTACCAAAGAAGAAGCTTCGCCGGCAGTGGAAGAAGCACCAGCAGTAGACGCTGCTGCTGTATCAGAAGATGCTCCAGCAGCTGAATCAGAGACGCCAACAAACTTACAAGAGTATTGGCATGATGTTTCTGAATATGAGTGTACCAATGGTGGGGGAGAGATGATAGATGGTGTATGTATGGCAAATTGGGACAAGGCTGGTCAAATTTGCTCTTCACTTGGTGGTAGACTTCCAACTATCGATGAACTGAGAAATGTAGTTACAGAGTGTGGTGGAGTAGTAGGTGACCATGAAAACAACAAAAATAATCAAGCTTATCAATCTTGTTATAAAAATAAAGGATTTAGTAGCTCTGCAAGCTCTTATTTGTCGAGTTCACCGGGTGGTTTATTTTTAGGATCTAGCAATGCTTGGCATATGGATTTCCTCTATGGCAACGACATCGCCCATCATAAGAGTCTTAGCTATTTCGTTCGTTGTGTTCACTCTGGACAATGAGTAGCGTTTAGAAAAACGTACAGCATTTATATTTTTAAGTTCGAAATCGTCATAGATGTTATTTGACACTCCTTGAGGTATTGATAGGGCAATAGCCTGATTTGGATATTTAGGAGATTCTTATACGCAATTCAAAAAATAAACAAAAGGAAAAATCACCATGAAAAAAACCATACTCATACTCTCATTATTATCGGCTTCGTTGTTAGCGCAAAAATGCACGATCAATGCACCGATCGACGTTGAACAACTCCAGAGACTGAATAAACAGGGATGTATTAATGCCCCTATCGTTGAAAAGCGCACTTACCCCGATGCGCTAATGGCGGCTATAAAAGGAGATACTGGTTTGGATGCAGTGAGCTATGCGCTGGATCATCATGCGAAAATTACCGACCGTCATTGGGTTATAGCGGCAGACAGGGGTCAAGTTGAAGTAGTAAAACTATTTCTCAAAAAAAAGAAACTTCCAAAACTAGTACTTGGCAAGTGGACACTGCTCCAGTTGGCAGCACCTAAAGGAAATTATGAGATGATAAAACTCCTCATCGATGCAGGTGCCGATGTCAATGCAACCGTGAATAACGATCCCCCGCTAAATAGATTTGTCTCTGTAAGCGACAATGAAAATACCGAGGAGATCATACGCCTGCTCGTATCATCCGGTGCCGATGTGAATGCAAAAGTTGGCTGTGCTTGGTTCATGAGATATCCCCAAAAAGGTGACACTCAGTGCACTCCACTCACTACTGCCATAATGGAGCAAAAAGTTATCCCCGTAAAAGTACTATTAGAGCTGGGAGCCGATATTAATGCCAAAAACGATGCAGGAGAGACTCCGATGGATTTTTTTAATTTTTTAGAGGAATCTGCTGAGAAAGAGGAGATTAGAGAACTCCTCATGAAAAAGAATTAGGGTGCCAATCGCCTATAATTTCAGCACATAAAAGAACAAAATAAGATTGCATTTCAATCGTAAATCGATATAATCTAACGAAAAAAAGGAAAAATCATGAAAACACTTCTCAAAATATCTCTAGCAGTGATGATAACATCGTCAGCACTACAAGCAGCACCAAAATGGATAAACTCTCCACAAAAAAACTGCACTTTAAATGGCGGTGAGATAAGCACAAATGGAGTATGTAAGGCAAATTGGAAGGATGCAACTGCAATATGTGCATCTCTTGAAGCAAAACTCCCAACTATCGAACAGCTCGTAGATGTAGAAGTAAACTGTGGTGCATCGTTACATGACAATGAAGATAATCAAGCTTACCAATCTTGCTATAAAAAGAAGGGGTTTAGTTCTTGGAGCTATTACTGGTCAAGTTCACCATATGCTGCAGATTCTAATTTAGTTTTGCGGGTTTACTTCAAGGATGGCGATGTCTATGCACATTCTAAGGAGTTAAGTGGTTATTTTCGGTGCGTGCGAAGCGGACAGTAACTTAAAACCAAAAGGAAGAAAAATGAAAAAATCACTCTTATCCCTAATGTGTTTTATCTCAATACTTAACGCACAAAGCATCCTAGACAAATGTGACCTAAACAACAACGGCGTGATCGATTCGGCACAACTCTATGATCTCAAAACAAAAGAGCACTACATCACGGCCGATCTCAAAATCATAGAATTCATCGCCAAAGAGAAAAAATGCGCAACCGAGTATCTCATCACCCACAAAGAAGAGAGCGAAAAAGTTATCAAGTTTTTAGCCATGCTAGACACCCAAGAAGCGACAAAAGCGATAGCAGATGAGATCAAAAAAACGGAAGAGGCGTTGGCAAAAGAACAAGATGTCTCGAAAAAAGAGAAACTGCTGATGAGGATAGATATTCTAAAATCGATGTTAGAAAATTTGGAAAAACAACACGCGTAAGAGAGTTGCGGTAAAACTGATTAGAGGAGAAGCCTATCATGACATACACGAATTTTAAACCCTTGTTCTACCCCATCACGGTGATTACGATGATCTATAGCTATTTTTTATACCTTGTATCACCTGAGATAAACGCTATGATGCAATACGACTCTACCTATCACTATCTTTACAAGCACCTTATTGCTATGGTGGTGGGAATAGTGATTTGGATACTGTTGAGCTCTAAAGAGCAATGGTTTGATCGTGTTGGTGCGGGGCTTTTGATAGGTTCATTGATAGTATATGCGCTTATGTCGATTGCACCCGTTTCGATGGTTCCCTACTTCGATGGAAAACAGGTGCTTTTGAATCTGGGGATTGTGTCGATCGCTCCGGCGTATTACTATGCGGTAGGGATGATATGGCTGATCTCGTGGGCGGATCGAAACGGTTATAACATCACCAAAGTGACGTTCAGTGTTATGGTGCTCAACGCCTTAATATTGCTCTATTATCGAGACCTCTCGATGCTGGCGGTATTGGAGGCAGTGTGTGTTGCGATACTGATAGGACGTAATGGTCTGAACACAGTCACGATTGGAGCGATTGTCGCGCTGATAGTGGGTGCAGGGTTTCTCATCATTACTTCAGAGCATTATATGAATCAGCTAGGTCTGATGATTTCACACATCGGGAGCGTTCGATTGCCCGATGGCATGTATCGAGCCTATGGTGCGGAGACGTTTGGGATGATTATATCCGAGATTGGGTGGATTGGCTTTTTGGTTTTGATCGGTGCGTATGGGTGGCTGATGTATCGGATAAATGCACTGGGGGATTCTCTCTTTATCAAAGGAACGGTGTGGTTTGTTGGGATAACGGTGATCGTCAACCTCATGTATACGTTTACACTCTTTCCCGCTGTATCTACGAGACCGTTTTTAGCCGGGTTAGGACATTCGCAAATTATCGCATTTTTTGTGATGTTAGGGATGAATTTTATGGCTAGAAAAAACAGTATAATTTTTGTTAACAGAAAAGATGTGAAATAAAGGAGAAAAAATATGAAAACATTACTAAAGCTAGCGGCAGCTACATTGATACTCACAAGCGTTGCGCAAGCCGCACCCAAATGGATAACGGTATCAAAAGCTGATTGTATCGATAATGGCGGAGAGATGAAAAATGGCGTATGTTCCGCAAACTGGCAAGATGCAGGGGGGATTTGTTCAGCTATCGGTGCATCACTTCCAACCATTGGACAGCTCAAGGGAGTGATCAAAAATTGTGGTGGAGTAGTAGGTGATGATAATAACGCCAATAAACAAACTTATCAATCATGCTACAAAAAAAGAGGATTCTTACCCAGCAATAATCGGTATTGGTCGTCTTATGCTGATGTTGCCGGCGATGCGTGGTATGTCGACTTCTACGACGGTGTCGACCTCGCCAACGCTAAGAACTATAGTTATTATGTTCGGTGTGTGCGGGGTGGACAATGACTTTGAGAGGGCGAATGCCCGACTTTGATTTTTTACGATAAATAGGGTGGATAGGTTGATGAAAAAAATAGTTGCTATATTAGCTCTACCGTTATTTTTAATCGCCTCCGAACCAGCCTACCTAACCGAAGAAAACAGCGACTACGCGTTCACCTCCCAAGAAGCTACCGCTTTCTCTGCCGTCGGATTTCGGATCAGCGGCGGAGCCATCGGGGTGAATGCTCTCGGCGGATGGGCGGATGGGGAGTATATCCTTCGCGAAGCCAACATCGAGCCGACCAATGTCCCCAATACGTTCGTCGCCGATTTGGTGTTTGCCAAGAAAAAAGGCTCATTCAGCTACTCGCACACCGAAAAGATCGGTATCCTCTATGACGGATATAAACTCTGGGTTAAATACCGTGATCGAGTTTACCGATACAGCGTCCCCGCACCCCTGCAATCCATCGAAAAAGAGCACAACCGCATCACCACCCAGACCAAAGCTCCAGTTCTCGATGTCGTTATCGAGAATATGAAACTACGATTTGAATTTTAGGAGAGAACATGATCATCTACATCCACGGATTTGGCGGAAGCGGGGAGGGGAGCAAGGCTAAAGCTTTTCGGGAATATTTCAAAAGTATCGATGAGCCTTTTATCGCCCCGTCGCTTTCATACGTTCCTGAGCTCGCAATCAGGACGCTTGAGGAGATGATAGAGTCTTATCACGGGGATCTCTGCTTGATCGGGTCCTCTTTGGGTGGGTACTATACGATGTATTTGGCTCAAAAGTACAATCTCAAAGCCGTTCTTATCAACCCAGCTATCCATCCGGATCAAACACTCCGAAGATCGTTGGGCAATGCACCAAACTATTATGATGAGAGCTATTACAACTGGAATGATACACATTTAGCAATGTTGCAAACCTATAAAACGCAAATCGCCTATCAAAAGAATTTCAAACTGCTCCTCCAAATGGGAGATGAACTGTTAAATTACAACGAGGCATTGAATTATTTGCCAAATGCCTATAAAACTGTAGAAAAAGGTGGAAGTCACAGTTTTGAGGGGATAGAGAGGCATTTTGAAAGTATAAGAGAGTTCTTCGCCGTCGGTAATTATTTCAAGCACACCATGAAAGTCAAAGGTGTTGGGTTTAAACTATCCGAGTTGGCAAACCGAACAGGCGATCTCTATTATGATTCGCTATCGAGTTTTTTAACCTATCTCTCATGGAAATTAGATAAAGACGCCCAAGCAGATCGGGAGAGGGGAAGAAAAAAATTGGCTCTCTTGTTGCATGAGACAGCGCAACAGATCAAAAAAAGTTCTGGAACAATGCGAGATGCCTTTAATATTGTAAAACCGCATATCTATAAGTGGGAAATAGATCATGGTTCTAATAGAAACGGACTCCATTTTGAGAGCAAAATATTAGATACGCCTGATCGAGCACAATGTCAAATATGGGTAAGCGATATTCATATAACCAATCTGGTCATTATAGATGAAATTAAAGAGGATGGGAGTATTTCGCGACCTACTTCAGACTCCTACTGGGGGATACTTGATTTTAAAGGCAATGAGGTCAATTACCGACGAAACAATTTTGTCGATGATAGACTATTTACTCTATTTGATGAAGAAGACAAACAAAGACTCGATAAATTTATCCCTATGTTAAATGAGCATATCAACTCCCTTGAAATCAACCAGAAGTTTACTTACGTCAAAGGATATAGCGAGGAAGAAGACGATGTAGAGATGAATTTTATGCACTTTAGAGAAACCTATATCCAAAACGGATGGAAAGAAACGATTCTTGGTTCTACCGGCGAGCGGCAATGGACACATGTAATATTGAGAATTTCCAAGGATAATAAACTGTTTCAGTATACAACATATGCCAATATGCTTGGGGATTTTGTAGTGGCAAAGTACAATAACGATTGCAAAGATTTCATTGAAAATGTGCTATTTAAAGCATTGCTGGGAGATAAATCGCATGATAAAATCAGATGAGCGTTCTATCGAAGAGATATATACCGACCCAAACACCTCAAAATAGAGAAAACTGGAGATAATGGGTGATGAAATTTACGAACAGTTCGGTAATCGTTCCCGTTGGGACAATGTGAGTTATGATGATGAAGCCACAAGATACGAAGTAGCAGAATATACGCACTATCTTCAAAGTTTTTTGTCTAATACGACCAAAAAGGAAGAAAACTATATCGACTATCTGAAGTGCTATCTATCAGTATTATCCGATGGGCTGTTTTACGGTGAAGTGATTCCTGATGAGAATGAATTCATAAAGAAAAAATGTAATGAAGCCGGTCTCGATAATGTTTTTGAAAAATATTACAAGGAGGCTTGTGATGCCTCTTGATGAAAAACTGCAAGAACATCTCAATGATCTCGAAATTAAACGCCTGAAACAAATAGAGCACCTTCGATCACTGAATAAAAAAGAGCAAAAAGAATACATCAGCACCATGGTTGCCCGCTACATCTATGCAAATTGTGAACATGGTGTAGAAGAAATCCCTTTTGCATGGTTTTCCAAAGAATACAACGAGTTGGACAATGACTTACTCGAAGAGCTTTTCATCCATGCCCAGACCATCTTCGCTCTCTATAAAATCATCAAAAATGATCGCTTTTTGGTCTTTTACGGACGAACGGGAGAAAATCACACTGATAAAGTCCAACTCGTGATGGATAAAAGCCATCCGAAGTACCTCAAAACCTTCAAAGCGCTCAATCGACTAAATGAGTATGTTTATGTGAAGTATGGATTGAGTCTTTCCCGACAGAGAATTGAGCATGATACCTACTGCAATATGACTAGCTCTGAGGGATTAGAAAATCATACCAAAGTGGGGATAGAATACATTTCGCATGTGCTGAATACCAAAGATCTTCTCAATCTGAACAAATCGATCGACCCAAAAATAGAAGAGTATATGCGATCAATCTATGAGGGGGAAGGGTGTATTGTCTAAATCTTAATTAATCCTTCGATTGTAGTCGGATTTGATTTTTTGGATTATTTAGCTACAATCCAAGGAATAATTAATAAAGGGACGAAATGGAGTACCTGCTCAGCGAATACACCGCTTCTCAGCGTAAGCAGTTGATCAACACCAAACAACTCTACGAGCACTACATTCGTCAAAAGAACCGTTATTACCGCGATTTCAATCTCAGTATGTTTTGGAAAAAATCGGGTGGGAATGAGTATCTCACCAAACAAAACTCCATCACCAAAAAAACCTCCTCACTTGGGGTACGTACTACCGAGACCGAAAAGATCCATTCCGATTTCATTTCCCACAAAGATGCCCTCAAAACTGAACTTTCCGAACTCGAAGCACGAATGGAGAAGATGCGCAAACTCAACAAGATCGAACTGCTCGGTCGCGCCCCCGCTTCATTGATCCGTATCTATCGCAAGATCAACGAATTGGGGCTCAACTCCAAAATCATCCTAATCGGTACCAATGCCCTCTATGCGTATGAATCCCATTGCGGTGTCTTCGTCGCTGAAGAGCAGCTCGCCACAGATGACATCGACCTTCTCAACAAAAAATCCAAAGAGCTCTCCCTCGTCTTTACCGAAGTGCTCCCCGGAGGAAAACTCAGCGAACTGCTCAAACTCATCGATCCCAGTTTCGTCCAAGACAGCGACATCCCTTACCGCTTTCGCAACAAAGAGGGGATGCTTATCGAGCTCATCAGCCCCATCAGCCAAAAGATGAGTTTTCAGACCTACCGTGAAGACCCGCTCTTTACCGACATCATCGATTTGGAGATGGAGGGGATGCAGTGGTTGGAAAACTCTCGCATTTTCGAGAGCATGGTGATCGACGAAACGGGAGCGTTTGCCATCATACCGACGATCCATCCCCTCGAATTTGCCGTCTATAAACACTGGCTCTCCTCACGCCATGACCGTGAGATTCTCAAAAAACAGCGAGATTTCGAACAATCCCGCCTCGTGACTCAGCTCATACGTGACTATATGGTCGATATCGATACCGATGCAGAACTCGTATCGATGAAACATTTCAACCGTGATGCGATCAATGCGTATCGTCTGGAGATGAAGCGATGAATGACTGGAACATACAATTTGGTATAGGTGCAAAATGAGTCATCATTACGTTATCGGGGATGTTCACGGGTCTTATGACGCGCTGATGGAACTTGTCTCCCTATTGCCTCAGGATGCACGTCTCATCTTCGTCGGCGATCTGATCGATAGAGGCGCCAAAAGTGCGGAAGTAGTCCGCTTCGTTCGTGAAAACAATCATCTGTGCGTTATGGGTAACCACGAAGAGGCGATGATCACGCAAGGGTTTGTCCTGATGCGCTGTTTCGAGATGGATGAGGATTTACCGACACATAGTATGTGGTACAGTAACGGCGGTGTCTGGACGCTCCGATCTTACGGCATTGTCAAACTTGAAAACGGAAAACCGGTAAAAGCTGATGATTTTGCCGAGGGGCTGAAGCAGTTCAAAGACGATATGAAATGGATGGAAAAACTCCCCCTCTATCTCGAACTACCTATTGAGCATCCATCCGAAAAACCGGTCGTCGTCTCTCACGCCCCTATCGCTACCGCATGGGCAATGCGCAAGATTGATTCGATGTACGGAACCTTCGCCCGCCTCGCCACAACCTGCCGCCGTGATCCCGATCATAGCGATGCACCGATTTTCAATATCTTCGGTCACACCCCGATGCAAAACGGCCCGAGAGTGAGAGAGCATTTTGTGAACATCGACACGGGTTGTTATATGGCGGAAGAGGGATATAACAGCCTCAGTGCCTACTGTATCGAAACGGGTGAAGTGATTAGTGTGAAGGGGAGCTAGACTCGTTGAACTTTTTCATGTTGATGAACAGATGCCCCTGCATTCTAGCATCATCAACCGCTTTATGCGTCAGGGTAAGATCGTCGAACCATTCTGCAGGATAGTGCTCTTTTCCACTTTGCAAATACCCCTTTTTATACATTGCCATCGCATAGCTTCGGATATCGATTCCATTATGACCGAAAGGTGATTCTCCCTTAAAACGGTTCAAATACCAAAACACCCACATAAAATCAAACGCTACCGGATAGGCGACAAAGAGTATTTTCCCTTTTGATTTTAGATCGATCAGCCATTCATAATATCGATCCATAGCTATCTGAGGGTGAACAGGATCAATACGGGTTTCATTGTAGGCATCAATGTTTTCCTGCCACCATTGCATCGTTTTTTCATTGGGCTGAGAGCCTTCTAGGTCTTCACAGTTAATTTCGAACGATCCGATTTCATTGCCATCTTCATCAAATGCTACACTCGCAAGGCTAAGCATCGAATGAATACCGGGTATAGGCCCATTGGTCTCGACATCGGTACTGATATAAATCTCTTTTTTCATTTTTATTCCAATTTATTCAATGGATAGAGTGTAGAAATGGTATCATAAAATCTGCATTTAATCGGTGTATATACTCAAAAGAGATAGACAGATTTTTCAATATAATTTATCTTAGGTTATCTAGTTACAGAAGATTACCACACTAAGATCGACACTGCTGGAATATTCATCCACATTGACGCTTATCTTGTTTTCGATATTTCTGCTGCAAGTGACTCCTCCAAAGCGTGTCACGTAAAGAATTAAAATAACGGGGTTGCCTCCGTTAATTGCTCATCTTTCCTTCTACTTTTTTACAATTGTGACACTTCATTTTTTGATTTACGCTGAGCATCATTCGCGTTTTTTTTGTTTCGCTGCTTTCAGCAAACTTTTATCGACGTAATTCATCTCCATTTCGAAGCTCAAATGAGGTGCGACGAGTTGAATTTCCGTATTGCCGTTAGTTAATTTGGCAGAGGTGTCACCGACAAACGGAATGGTCGAAGAGACCAGTTTATATTTACTTTTCATCTGACCAAAAAGGTATTGAAATTTTCCCTTTGGAAAGGTGGTAAAGACTCCCATCAACTTTCCGCTTTTATCATAAATCACTCGTGCCGATTGCATTCCTTCAATTCCTAATTCACTCGGGTCAAGATCATATACATCGCCTTGACTAATATTATTGATTCCAATAAACTTGGAATTATATTTTTCTTTCATCATACCGATTGTTGATGTGCCAATTTCTAAACCAAACGGTGAAGGGTCGGCATGGATAAATGTAGTTGTGAGTAGCATAGCTGCTAGGATAGTTTTTAATTTCATGAAGTCTCCTTTTTTTATCTTCGTGGTTGGTTGTAATAAGTATGATCTTTTCGAATTGATTCGACAATACGTTGTTGTTCATCTTGACTTAATTGGTAC